>JANQLL010000217.1 GCA_028280605.1 Candidatus Gastranaerophilales bacterium | reverse complement strand
TGCGTTTCATTTTTCCTCCTTTGTTTAATTATACGCATGAAATAACCCTATTACTTGCAGACTTTTTTACTTGTCCAGTAATAGGGTTACAGATCAGTTGTAACCGGTTCTTTTAATAAAGCTATTTTTTTGTTATTTATTAAGCAGTCAATTTTTCTTTAGCAATGTCAGCTATCATTTTGAATGCCACAGGGTCTTTTACAGCAAGATCTGCTAACATTTTTCTATTAACTTGAATATTTGCTTTTTTAAGACCATTTGTAAATTTACTATAACTTAAGCCGTTAATTCTTGCGCCTGCATTAATTCTGGATATCCATAGACGTCTGAATGATCTTTTTTTATTTCTACGGTCACGATATTGAAATTTTAATGCTTTCATTACAGCTTGATTAGCTACTTTAAACAATCTGCTTCTTGCGCCTTTAAAGCCTTTAGCTAATTTTAATATTTTTTTATGTCTCTTGCGAAGGACGTTTCCACGTTTTACTCTAGCCATTGTTTCTTATCTCCTTTAACGAGAATATTTCATATAAGGTAATTCTCTTCTAATCATTTCAAGAGAACCCTCAAATACTTCAACTGATCCAGTCAGGCGTCTTTTTCTTTTAGTTGCTTTATGCCCTAATAAGTGTTTTTTACCTGCTTGTCTACGTAAAATTTTGCCGTTTGCGGTAACTTTATATCTTTTAGCACCAGCACGGTGTGTTTTCATTTTAGTCTTTGCCATGTTTATTTAACTCCTAGTTTATCAAAAATCAAAACCACTTTAATTTGTACTGTTCATTGTCTCTTTATTAAATAATCTGAAAAGAATTTTTGATTAAGTATACTTACCTTACCATGAACATGTTTTAAGCTCCAGCCGGTGCTAGAATCATGATTACATTTTTACCTTCAAGTCCAGGCTTCTTTTCTGTAATATAAGTAATATCTTTCAGGTCTTCTTCCACCCTTTTAATCAGATCAAATGCTAGGCTTGAGTGTTGAATTTCCCTACCCCTTAGCATTACTATTATTTTTACCTTATTTCCCGCTGTGAGAAATTTCTTAATATTTTTTAATCTTACGTTATAATCATGCACATCAATTTTGTAGCGCATTTTTATTTCTTTAACATCAACAACATGCTGTTTTTTCTTAGCTTCTTTTGCACGTTTATCCGTTTCAAACTTATATTTACCGTAATCAAGAATTTTGGCGACAGGAGGAACTTGATTAGGGCTAATTACAACTAAATCAAGACCCTTTTCATAAGCCATGCTTAGAGCATCCACGGTACTTTTAATACCCAGATTTTGTCCGTCACTGTCTATTAACCTTACTTCTTTTGCTCTAATTTCTTCATTTACTCGGGGAGATTTGGCTGCTCCGCCTGAAGTCTTAATATTAATTGTTATTCCTCCTTTGGTTTATTAAACAATTGTTGGCTTATTTTTTTACTATTTGCCGAAGGCGGGACTTGAACCCGCACGAGCTAGGCTCACATGCTCCTGAAACATGCGTGTATACCAATTTCACCACTTCGGCATACATTTTCATTTATTAATACTACTATAATCTAAAAATAATGTAAATATTTTTAAATTTTTTTAAGCTAAATATAATATTTTATTCTGACCCAAAATTTAATTTTAAATTTTTTTTAAAGAATACCTTAAAATAATTTAATCAAAAAAATTGTAGAATTAAAATAAATAAATTAATGCTCAATTAAAATTTTATCATATTTTTAGAATTATTTATTTTTCTGTTTTAAAATTAGTCTACCTGTTAAAAAAAAATTATAATAACCTAAATCAACTGATATAAGAGAATTATTCTAAAAATTCAAAAAAATGCCCTGTTGGGTATTAAAATTTTTTAATTTTGTATTTTTAAATAATCACTTCCTCTAATGGTAAATATAAAAAATTTTGTTATCATTTTTCACTAAGAAAAGAAAAAACAATAACAATTATCTTTTACCTTATTTAATAAGGAAAGGAGATAGACAAATGCTTGACTCTATAATGGAAAACAGATGGTACTTTATACTTGAAGGCATGTTACTTGTTCTCCTTGGTGCGCTTGCCATTGCTCTTCCTCAACTTACTACTATAGGCTTTGGTCTTTTTGTAGGGATTTTTCTTTTATTAGCAGGTTGTGTAATGGCATTTAGAGCATTTAAACTTAAAGAAGAAAAAGGAGTATTTTGGCCTTCTATAATGGCTGGAACGCTTTCAATAATAGCTGGCGCACTTATGCTTAGATTTTTAGAACAGGGCATTTATATTTTAACCCTGTTATTAACTATATATCTAAGTTTTGAAGGTGTATCAAAAATATTCTTATCTTACACCCTTAAACCTTTAAAAAGCTGGGGCTATGTATTGCTTAGCGGTATTATGACTATACTTTTGGCAGCTATAATTATTAGTGGCATGCCAGGTATAGCAGAATGGACTATAGGTCTGTTGTTTGGAGTTCACTTGCTGGTATCCGGTTTTTCTATGATTAGTATTGGTATAGAACTTGAGAAAACTATGCACAAAAAAATGGGCATATAAAAATTTTTAATTTTAAAAATTAAAAAACAAAGAGTCCTTTTAAGCTAAATATACTTACTCAGAAAAAATCCTTACTCTTTAATTAATGAGTAGTGTACGTGATGCCTTAAGGGGACTCCTTCTTTTTATAGTTAAAATCTCTTAATAAGGGGATATAACCTGCTTGCTTTATAAGCTCCTCTGATTCTTGAATTGTAGTTAAACCTTTAGAGTTCAAAACCTGTTCATTAATAACTACACTACTAATATCATCGGCGCCACAGTTAAGTGCAATTTCACCTATTTCTTTTCCAAGCCCTAATACACTTACTTCAATATGTTTAATATTATCCAGATAAAGTCTGCAAAAAGCCAAAGTTTTTAAGTATTCAACACCCGAAACATGCCTAACAGGAAAATTTGTTTGCTTTTGCCAGGTCCAGAGAATGAAACTATTTATGTGGCCTGTTTTATCCTGCAATGTTCTAATATAATCGAGGTGTTGAACTATATCTGTAACTGTTTCATTTGAACCTATAATCATACTGGAAGAACTTTGCAAATTTGCATCAGCAATATTTTTCATAGTTTCACACCATAATTGAGCTGAAGGCTTATGAGGAGAGAGAAATTTTCTCATTTCAGGTGTCATTATTTCTGCACTGCTGCCAGGTACTGAGCCAAGCCCAGCAGTTTTAAACTTATTAATTAAATCTGATATTTTTATATTAAAAATTTTTTTAGCAAATTCTATAAACTCAACAGGAGAAAAACCCCTAACATGTAGATTATATTTTTTATTAAATATATTTAAGCACTCTAAATAGTAATCTAAGGTTAAGTTAGGGTTAACTCCACCTTGAAAAAGCACTTGATTTATATTATTAGCTTTGCAATCCTTTGCTATTTCTTCTATTTCTTGCAAAGACAAAACAAACGCATCTTTTGAATCTTCTGAGTACTTAAATCCGCAATAATTACAGTTTATTTTACAGATATTTGTATAGTTTAAGGTTTTAAAAACGGTATAAGACGCATATTTTTCACCGTTTAATTGAACCCTCTTTTGATGGGCAGCCTGAACCATTTCTGTCCAGGTCGTATTTAAAAATAATTCTATGGCATTATCTTTAGTTAATCTTTTGTTGTCTAAAACTGAATCTAATATTTTTTTCATAATAAAAATCTTTTTGTTTCTAGCCTATTCCTTTGTATAAAATACCAAGAATAATTACCAAAAAACCTACTGCAACAAATCCATATCTTAAATGGTTAATAACCCATTTACCTACACGAATTTTAGCACCTTGATTTATTTCTTCAAGAATTTTATCAGAACCTAAAACCCACTGAGCAACCAATATAATAACTAAAACACTTAAAGGATAAATATAAATTGTTACTGTATCAGCCCATAGTCCGAAAAAATCCATATTAAGAGCCAGTGGCAAACCTACAATAAAAGCTACTGTAGCAACTATGAAGGTCGATATCTTTCTTTTCAGATTAAAACAGTGCATAACTCCTTCTACAGGAACTTCAAGCAAGTTAACAGCTGAAGACAGGCCAGCCAGCAGCACACTAAAGAAAAATAATATTCCCCAGAGTTGACCGCCCGCCATTGTATTAAAAAGCTGAGGCAAAGTTATAAATAATAACCCGGGACCTTTAGCAGGATCAAAGTTAAATGCAAAAACAGCCGGTATTATTACTAATGCAGCAAGCATAGATGCTAAAAAATTAGTGATTACAATCCAAAATGCTGAGTTTGGAATATCAGCTTTTTTAGAAAGATAACTTCCATATATAAACATGCCACCGAGGCTCACTGTAAAAAAACTTTGCCCCAAAGCCATTACCCATGTTGCAGGCTCCCAAAGTTTATCCCATTTAGGTTGAAGCATATATTCAATACCTTTTTCCGCTCCAGCTAAAGATAAACTGTTAAACAGAAGCACCCCAAAAAGTATAAACAATGCAGGTATAGCAAATTTATTCAAACGTTCCAATCCTTTTTGTACACCTGATGCAACAACAACAATTGTTAAAACAATAGCCATAGCATGCCATGGCACAACCTGCACAGAACCAACAAAAGAAGAAAAGGTTTTTTCTGCGTCCATATTAGCCATATTGCCTGACAACAAAAGTATAAAATAGTAAATAACCCATCCCAAGGCTATAAAATAAAACACCACAAGCCCAAACATAGAAAGAGTTTGAAATCCACCTAAAAATGTTGCCAATTTTTGCTTACCTTGAGAGAAAACATTTTGAAATGCTCCTATTGTACCTTTTTGGTGCATACGACCAAATGCCAATTCTGCCATTAAACCAAAAAGAATAAATACAAACGAAAATATCAAATATGGAATTAAAAAGCTCATTCCTCCATATTCACCAAGCCGCCAAGGAAAAAGCCAAATATTTCCCAACCCGATAGCACTTCCTACACTGGCTAAGAAAAATCCCAGACTATTAGACCAGTTTTCTCTCATTATTTTCTCCTGCTAACCTAATTCTTTATTCCTTACCTATACCTCCTCTAAAATACTTTTCAGATTATCCAATCGTGACTCTGATAAAGAGTAATCTGAAATTTAATTGATGAGTAGTATATATATTTTCCGTGATATTGAAATGATTTGCAATTAAATTTTTATTATAAACTTTAGAAAAATCTTTAAAATTAATTTTATGCCATTTTTCAGGCTGAATAAGCTTTTAATACTCATAAACAAAAGAGTTGCCCTCTTTCAACTTGTTAACTTTTGTAAAGTCCTCCTTTAAGCCTGCAAAATAAGCGTTTTTAGAAATTCTGTTGATATTTTTTTTTGAAATTCAAAAGTAGTATTGAAAAATTAAAAGTTAGCATTTATAATAAAATTTGAAAGGTTATATATTTATTATATCTAAAATAGAGAAAATACATCGAGCTAAAAAATAGTTTTTATAGTTTTTTTGGTCGTAAGATATTATTTGAAAAAATAGTATTTCTATACTACTCAATCAATTAAATTTCAGATTACTCTTTTCAGAGTGATTATAAATAGCAAGGGTGATTATGAAACAAATAATTCTACCTCTATTATTTATGTTGGCGCTTTTTATTTTTCCAAAACAATGCTTTGCAGATTTAGTTGCTAGTGAAAGTTTTTCTTTAACAATTCCACAAACAACAAGCCTACAATTAATATCTGACAAAACAGATTTTGGAACAATACAAAGTAGTGAATACGGTGTTAGCAATAAATCAGCACACGTTATTACACTAGGGGACGGCACCAATAATAATTCTCACATCAGAACAAACAATCCGAAAACAGTTGCTAATAAACAATTCAAATTATCATTTTCATCAGATTCAATGAATGTAAATGTTGTTTCTGAAGATAATATTGCTAAACTTGTTTTAACAGATGCAAATCAAACAGAAGTTAGTATAAATATTACCGACTATAATCAGTCAGAACGCCCTAAATTAGGTGCAGGCCAAGGTTCAGAATTTGTGGTTCAAGACTCTAAGAGTTTATCAATACCAGCGGCTTCTAATATTGAGTTCGATGATCAAATCGCAGCTTTAAGTATGAAAATGGACTTAGATGAATCTACCCTTGATGTTAATGATGCCCCTCAAACAATGAGTTTTAACGTTGTCTTTAGCATAGTTGGCATTAACTAGTTATATTTTAATTAATATAAATTTAATCTAAACTCTGTATTTAAAGGCTTTAAAAAAATTTATATAATTAAAATATTCACCAAGTTACAATATTAAACTAGTTTTTAAATAAAGTTGAGAAAAATTGAAAAGATTTTTAATTATATTTGCTTCTTTAATATTAGTACTGTTATGCTTTGCAGATGCTTCGCAGGCTGGTGTCAGGCTGCGTAAAGTATATTGTTCAACACCGACTCCAATAGCTGATTGGCCAAGAAACACATTTAAAGCCCAATGCAGTGCTAAAATAAAAGGCCGTAGCAAAAAAGAATTTAGTCTGGGAGTCTCTTTAGGCTCTTATTTAACAAAAAAAATCAGAGGAAATGGTCCGGTTATTGATATACGACTACCGGAAAAATCAACCTCAAGACTTCGGGTAAAAGGTCCTGAACAAATGGGTCTGTATAAAAATATTGGTACTGGCAAGCATATAAGCAAAGCAACCATAATAAAAAAAGGTATAAAATCAGAAAAAAATATAAATTTTGAAATAGCTTACACTACCTACGAAGCTGATCATGGAGATACAACCTATAGGCACAGGTTATATTTTAATTTGTATAAAAAAAATGGCAAAGTGAAAAATTCTCGCTTTGCAGACTTTGTTTTTACAACCGAAAACAGGCAATATTTAGATATAAGCGGTCCACTTTTTGTGGAACTTTCACCTGCTGATATGTTTAATTTTAATAAATTTTACGACTCCAATACTGTAACAGTAACTGTAAAGTCTAATAATTACTGGCTTTTACAATCAAAAATAAATGGTGATCCTGCACTTTTAAATTATTACAGAACAAGTGGAATAGGCTTCAATAATTTTGCCCCCAGACGAAGACAATTTACTAAAAACAATATATTTTACAATTTAGCTTCCAGCAAAAGAGGTAAGCATATAACCGGCAGCTATGATGGAATTAATCTTTCCGGCTTAGATATTGCAGTAACGTATAGTCTTTTGTATAAAACAGTACTCGCAGCTAATATATACAAATACGATACTCTCTTTAACCTGGTTTCACCGATCAGAAGGCGATATGAAAGAGATTAAGCATTAAGAAATATTAAGCAAAAATAAAAAACCAATGGTATAATACGCCTACAACTAAAGAATAAGACAAGCTCCCAAATTTGTTTATTTATAAGAATAAACAGGCTATTATAAAATAAAAAAAGTCAAGTATCTGTAAAGGATTGTAAACCAAAAACTCTTTTAAGATTGACATTCACTTAAAACTATTATATTATAAAAATAATATAATAAGTATATAACATTTAAAAAACAAATATAACTCATTAATCCCTTGCTAGTCTCTAGCATTAAATCAAATGCCAACATTTAAAATTTTTAATTAGGTAGAACTATTTAAGTAAAAAAGAAAAATTACTCAACTCAGATTATTCAATCGTGTTAAGTTTAATAACGTTTGTTGCTCTCTAAAAAGAGGCTAATTAGCTTTGATCTGAAAATGATAATGCAATATGGTTAATATAATAATGATTCTAAATAACTATTAAATTATGAATTGTATAACTATGAATTAAGTTATATAGGAGTAAATATTTTGTCATATTTTTTATTCTACTTAAGTTCCTTCAATATAGTGCTGATCTAAGTATATTGATTATTTTGAGTGTGTTTGTTGTTTATTGATTTGAAGAAGACAAAAGGAGAATTGGACTTATGAAAAAATTTAAAAAGACTTTATCATTCTTAGTGGCTGTTAACGTTTGTTTCTTTATGGGAACTACTTTTACAAAAGCAGATGTGGCAGATAGTGAAATTTATACTGTTAATATTCCTTCTGCAACTATTGTAGAATTATCAGCAGCAGCAAATGATTTTGGAGTAATAACTTCTGCAGATTTTGGGAACGGAAATACATCTAATCACAACATAATTGTTGGCGATGGAACATTGTCAAGCACTTCATATGTCCAATCAAACGATCCTACCGCAGGGGCAAAACAATATCAGCTAGATTTTGCCCCTAACGGCGGTAGTACGGTTTCTGTGGCAGATGGTGGATCTAAAGCTGTATTAACACTAACTAATGCGTCTGCAACTGCTTCTGTTGATATTAACCTAACAAATAATGCAAAAAGTGCTTATCCTTCACTTGGTGACAGTGGTACCGGAACAGTGATTGCTTTTACGGCTCAAGATGCCGACACTTTAAATATTCCTGCTAATAGCAGTATTCCATTTAATCCGGGCACCAAAAAAGCTCCTTTAAATATGGTTATGGATCTTGATGAAAATTCTTTAGGACTTGATGATGCTTCTGGTTCTATAAGTTTTGATATGACACTTACAGTTATTGGATTAAATTAAGTAAAGATATACTAACTCAAAAATACTTTTCAGATTTTTAAATCGTGTAAAAGTTAATAAAGTAAACTATTCTCTGAAAAGAGTAATCTGAAATTTAATTGAGAACCTATATAATAAGTTTAATAAATAAAATTTTTGATAACAAAATTCACTCCAAGACAATAAGCATTTGTAAATATATATTTACAAATGCTTATTTTTTTAACGAAATCTACACAATCGGTTAAATGAAGTATAGAAAAAATCCGATAACTTATGTAACAGAAAAAATTTTTATTACCTACATATCAAAAATGTCCCCTGGAGAAGAAAGCTCTAACATTGAACTTTAATATAAAAAATATACTTCTAAGCCTTGTACAAAATAGTTTAAAAAATAGTTTAAAAACTATTTTAATTCTGCTTTTTAGCTTTCTGTTCTTATCTATAGATGCAAAAGCAGGTTCAATAAACGATGAAGAAGAATTATACGATCAACTTATTAAAGGCAGAAGCTTTATCAATAAAATTAATAAAAAAATACAGTTAAGAAATAAAATGGATATAAAGGTACCAACCTATAGCTATGTTGACTGTGCGGATAAGAACTGTGAAGAGTTTAATATTCCTTCAATTAGTACAATTAATTTAGAAAAATTAGAAGAAAATAAAACTAATTCTAATTTAGAAAGTACTAATAAAAAAGCAGATGAACAGTCTCAAGATGAAAATGAAGCAATTGCAGATGATAAACAAGCTCCAAAAGCTGATATAAAAGATTTAATAAAAGAAGCAGGCACAAAAACCTTATATAAATACGAAGATGTTGAAACAGCTCTTGTAACACTACATGTAAACAAAAACATGGTTTATGATTTTGAAATTATTATGTGGCCGGATAATAAGATTTCAATTCCAGTCATTACCCTTGCTAACATATTAAAAACAGATACATCTGTTAATCACGTGAATAAAAATGTTACTTTTACTCACACTGAAAACAAAAAACAAATAACATTTAATCAGAAAGAAAGTAGCATTATTTCCGGCAATAATGTTATTCAAATAAAACAGCCTAAAATGGTTCATATAGAAGAAGGCTTTATTGTACAGGACGATATATTTGTCCCAATAGAATTTGTTAACTATTTTTTTGATTTAGAATCAACTTTTGATAAAAATAATTATGTTATCAGCCTAAAAAGCAACTTTTCACTTACATCAAATGAGCAGCAAACTGAAGTAGAAGAAGAAAAAATAGTATATGAAGAACCCCTTACAGAAATAGACGATTTTGAAAAAGAAGAAAATTCTTTTAGAATTGAAAGAATAGACTATGGACTAAGCGGAACTGTAAGTAAAACAGCAAACGGTCAAGCTAGTAATTCTACAAAAAACAGTAACTTAAGCTTTGCTAGCAGCGGAAAATTTTTAGGCGGAGAATACAATATTGGCGCAGGAAGTTTTTATGGCAACGATGCTTTAGATATCGGAAATTTTACTGCAACACTCGACTATACTGGCTCTAATTATAATACTACTTTGGGTAGTACATTTACACGATTGTCAGATCTTGCTATACCAGGTACAAGCCTGGTAGGTGGAAAATTTGGAACTCTGGGTGCACTTAACAGAACACTTTCCGTTCCAAGGTTTATAGTCGGAAGAGCTTTAGAGGATACTACTGTTGAGCTTTTTATTAACGACATACTTAGAGATTCTCAAAAAGTTAAAAATGGAAGATTTGAATTTGAGTCTATAAACTACTCAATTAACTCATCTTTTGTAGATATTAGAGTGGAACAAGTAAATAACGACAGCTCAAGAGAAATTGTATATAAAAGAAGCTTTTCAAGGGACAATGACTTATTGTCAAATGGAGAAAAAGAGTTTCTTGTTTTTTCGGGCCTGGAAAGTTCAATCCTGACCAACCGATTTAACTTGCTTGGAAACAAGCAAATAAACAATAGTGATTCAGTTAAATTAATTTCCGGGACTAAATACGGCTTAGGAATAACCAAAAACACAACAGCTTTTTTAAGCTTTGCACAGGATTTTCAAGTTAAAAAATCAGAAAATACTTCCTCCTCAAGATCTGACAGACCCGGAATTATTAGACAAAATAGATCTTCCTCAGGGTTTATAACCAGTTTAAGCTTAAAGCATAAAATGAAAGAAAATATTAAGTTTGCTTCTGAGTTAGCTCTTTCAAATGCATCATCCCTTTCAGTTTTTGAACCTAACGGGACTGACTTTGGCGGAGTATTCTCTATGGATTATGACAATGAAAAACTTAACGTTGGGTTCTTTGGAAAACTATTTCATTACGGCTCAAATCTTTATACAATCACGCAGAGCAATAGTATTGATAAAAGAGGCCTGGAATTAAACTTCAGCGGAAAGCTTGATTCTACAAATATTTCCGGCAACTTTATTAATTACATTACAAATTTAGATAATATGTTTGATGGTGGCCTTTCTAATATTAGAAATATGAATATTAATTTATCTAATCAAATAACTCCAACTACAAATTTACGTTTAAGTGTTAGAGCTAGCAATTACAGAAATGACTCCTATAAAGATAAAGAAACAAACCTTAATTTTACTTTATCCCAACAATTGGGCGATAAGCACCGAATGATGATAAACCATATCAAAACTTTTTATAATAACTGTAATTACAAAACATCAGAAAATACTAAAGATACAAGTGACAGGCTTAACCTTGCTCTCGAGCTTGATGCAGGTAAAATAGGCAAAGTTAGATTATCAAAAGAGCAAACTATAGACGGTCCTGAGCAAAGATATTCTAGCAGTGGCTTAAAAAGAAGCTCTGACTTAAACAGAAATAAATTTAATATAAAACTCGACAGATCACATCTGCCTATACATGGATTTACCTTATCACCAAGTATAGGTTATCAAAGCGGATCCGGCAATAACCTTGATATGGGGTTAGACGTTGGATATCAAATAAAAAAAGTAGGCATTTTGGTGCTTAGATATAGATATAATGCAGCAAAGTCGCTTGCATCATCTAATGAAAACAAAACACATACGGTTTCTGTTAACTTATTAAATAATATTGATTTTGGCGGAACTGTAAGTTCTCATAAAAAAGCAGGGTTGCAAACTGCTTTCAATCCAGAAAACAGTATTATCAAAGGTCTGGTATTTCTTGATCTTAATCAAAACGGAAAAATGGATGAAGGCGAACAAGGCGTTTCTGATATTGAAATCACCTTTAAAAACCTATTTAACATTACTAGTGATGATAAAGGAGAATATATTGTTACAGGGCTTGCGCCAAGACGATATATTCTTGGTATTGATAAAAACAGCTTACCTTTTATGTACTCTCCTACGGGCAATAATATTTCTGTTGATGTAAAAAGAGAAAAAGTTTATAAAGTTAATTTAGGGTTAATTAACACCCCTGGCAGTATATCAGGTAGTGTCACAGTTGAAAAAGAAGAAGAACTTAATACTGATATTATTGTCTTATTATTAGACCCAAATGGAAAAGAAATAAAATATACTACGACTGACAGCACCGGAAACTACTATATTGGCTCAATACCTCCCGGAGATTATACAGTTGTGGTTGATAAAAATTATCTTGACTACAAAGGTATGCAAATGTCTGCTGAGACTGGACATAAAGTTAATATACCTCTAAGCCTTGATGATTTTGTTGATATAGAAAATATTGATATCAAACTAATAGAAAAAAGAGGACAGGTTAAAACCTTTTAAGTATGGTCTTAGTTTAAATTATTATGAATAATTTCTTTTAAAAAGATTCCGTAACAAGTTTTGTGTAAACCTTAATTTGAGAGATTAGAGATATTTTTCTAATCTCTCTTCAAAATATATCAAAAGTTGATTTAAAATCAAG
>JANQLL010000126.1 GCA_028280605.1 Candidatus Gastranaerophilales bacterium | reverse complement strand
AGATTACTCTTTTGAATGAGCTTATAAAAAGTAAAATTGACCATTTAACTTTTTAACGCTCCCGCTTCGCAATTCAGAGAATAGTTTATTTTATTAACTTTAACTCGCTTGAAGAGTCTGAAAAGTATTTTTGAGTTAGTGCATATCTTGAAAAAGATTACCATGTAATTGCTTAAGAATCAAGAATTCTAGCACTAGTCATTATTTTGCGGTGATAGTCATCACCTTAATAAAATTAGTTCTTGCTGTTTATGTAAAAGGCACTAAGTGGTAATATTTGCCTATAATATAATTTAAGCGTAATTTTTTACTAAAATTTACAATGCTTTTACTTTAAATAAACAATAATAGGCGATACAATACTTTTTATTTATATCTTATTTTTTTTAAATTTAAAAAAGAAATATAAAAAAGAAAAAATTAAATAATCGCTAATATTTCAATGTTATAATAGTCACGGGAGAAAGTATAAGTAAACTGAGACAGGCTATGAGTATTAAACAAGAGTTAGAAAATTTAGTGGCGCAAATAAAAAAAACACCATCAGATTTAAAGTTGAGGCGTGATTATGCTGATAAGCTTCTTGAAAATGGTTATTTTGAAGAGTGTTTGCAGGAGTATAAGCACCTTGTTAATATATTTAAGGAAGATGCGGAGCTTTTTTATAATATAGGTATTGCACACGAGCGACTGAAACACTTTGAGCAGGCAGAGCAAGCTTATAAAAAGGCTGTAGACTTAAATCCTACTGATTCTGATTTTCATTATAACCTTGGTTATTTATATGATCAGCAGGGTAAAGTTGAGCAGGCCATTCAAGAATACCATAATGCTTTGGAATTAAATGACGAAGACCAGAGTGCTTGCTTTAATCTGGCTTATCTGTACTCATCTTTGAATCAGTCAGAAAATGCTATTAAATACTATTTAGCCGCTATTGAACTCAATAGCGAAGATGTTTATGCTCACTTTGATCTGGCGTATGAGTATAAGAAACAGGGTGACACTGACAAGGCCCTTAAGAAGTATATGGATGTGATTCGTATAAGTCCTGACTATAGCTGGGCATATTATAATATTGCTTCTATATATTATGAGCAAGGCAATATTGATGAAGCTTTAAGCTACATCAAAAAAACAGTAGAGTTGAACCCTAAAGATATACAGGCCATAAAAAGTTTTACAAACCTGGCTATTAGCCAAAACGCTTTAGATTTAGCGTTAAATACATTAGAAAATCTGATTATAAATAATCCTGAGGATGGAAATGTGCATTATTATATTGCACAGGTTTATAAACGCTTTAAAGAATATGAAGATGCTCTTTTTCACTTAAATAAGGCATTGGAATTTAAAGATAATCTTAATATATCTGAAGCTAAAATTGTAGAAGAGATATCTGAAGTAAAAAATACTAATAAATAAGTATTCAAATTTTTTAAAAAAATTCATAAAATATGACAATATTTGCTTTACTGTTGTTTTTATATAATTACGGTAAAAACCAGCATGATGTAACTAAGATATAATCTATGAGATATAAAACAAATATTATAAACATTTTATATTAATTATGTGCTTATAGCGCAAATATAATTAATCAACAATTGTGTGCACTCTTTCAATTGGAGTGCGATGGTTCAGCTAGTCCTAATAAATCCTAATTAAAAATTAGGGGTGAGTAATTTTACTAATTATTTAATAAATAACTAAATTTGAAAGGGGGATGGATAATTTAGTTATAACTAAATATTGTATATATTTAAAAAGAAAAACATTTAAACTCTATATACAAAAGTTATGATTTATGGTATTGTTTTTAATTATATAATTTTTGACCAAAATAGAGTTTATAGTAGTTAGGCTGTTTATTAAAACTAAATATTGAAAAAGGAGAATAGCTGTGGAAATTAAAATCCTTGGGTGTGAAAGCACTAAGGGGGAATCGCTTGCTCTAAATACGGAAAAAGCCCTATTAGCCTTGGGAATTCAAGCTAATTTGAGTACTACAGAAGATTATCTTGAAATTCTGCAATATGGAGTAATGACAACACCTTGTTTGATTATTGACGGGCATGTAAGGTCTGTTGGGCAATCTCTGGATGTTAATGACATTAAAAAGCTTTTGATGTTGTAACACAAGCATTTAACAACTATCAAAACAGTTACTTGAGTTATTTTGAGTAGCTGTTTTGAAGTATTTAAAAAGGCTAAAAGGGCAGGCATTACAAGTCCCGCCCTTTTAGCCTTAAAGGAACCAAAAATTTTTTATTCAATTGTATGTGATGTAAAAATTAAAAAATATATAGACTGCAATGGTTTTTGCTTAGAAAGGGGGATAAAAAGGCACACTTATCCCCGGTGATAGTCATCACCCTTTTTAGGTCATCGCTATAAGCTTTGATACAGCTTAAGTTTAACTGAATAAACAGAGCTTGATAGACAACAACCATCGCCCCCGGGGGGGTAAAGTGCTGTTTTGAAATTAACATTTGCGTGGCTTGCGCATCCTTTAATCTCAAGTATGATAACGATTTTGAAAGTTTTAATGATTGCTTTAATACTTTATTATTAGCATTAAGTATATTTAATGTTTGTTTTTTGTTTTTATTAGCTGTTTGTGCTGATGTGGCATCAGCTTGATTGTTTTTATTTATTATTATTTTCTTTTTTAATTCTTTTAAAAGTAAAAATATATTATAAAAATAAATATCAATATGCGCAAAAGCGGAAAAAGAAAGCTTTTTCCCGTTAGTTGGATTTTGTGGGGTAAAAATTGGGCATAGGAATGCTATGATGTTCCACAAAACACAAAATAAAGTTGTAACGTATTGCGATAATTTCATGACCAATACACCTATTGATATTTATTCTTTATCTATTATGTATATATTTTAACATTTTTTTGAAAATTCCGCAGGCTCTTGAAAAGGAAAAATACTATTTTTGTAACATTACTTAATGAAAAAATATTACTTATTATTTAAGGTTAAATTATTAAAGAAGGTAAAAAAAGGCGTGTTGGAGGATTAACTTTATATAAAAAATGTTTTATAATATAAAAATAAAATAAATCTGGATAGGGAGTAGCAGCTCCCCACCCAGCAATCAAAATCACTTAAGTAATTTTGATAGAACGATTGTTAATGGTATCGCTGTTATCGCAGCGGTATCTTTGTATATAAATACCAAAAGTGCGAATACAGCCACTAGCAGTAAAGCTATAAAAGCTTTATCTGAAAGCTTAAACGCCATAACTATTTACTCCTTCCCAGGCAGTTAGTAACTAAAGCAAAGTTGCCAATCTTTGCAATGCGTAAGCCTTTATTTAAAGGGTATAAAGGCTTGATGCGCCCAGGAGCCGGGTTTCCAGATTTATTTTATTTTCAAGGTTCACCTAAATTATTATAAATAAAACTTTTACGCAACGCAATTTGGTAATGTTAAGGATTCCGCAGGCTCTTGAAAAGGAGAAATACTATTTTTGTAACATTGCTTAATAGAAAAAGACGGTAGGTTGTTTATGCTTGCCTACCGTGCTTTTTATAATTTCAATCTATTTATTTAATTATTTGTCCCATTAATCATATTCTTAACTTTATTATAAGAACTATAGCCACTTTTTACCATCTCTAGCCCGTGCTGAACCGTTTGAAAGTTTACAATGTTACCGAGTACACTAGCTGTAGCAGCTACTTTGCCAATTACCGCTGTTCCTAATGGTGTTGCAGCAGCTGCTGTTAGAATGGCAGGCCCAGCTGCAACAGCGGTAACTCCTACAGCTCCAGCTATCACTAAGTTTCTAAGGTTTTTTAATTTTTGCCTCTTTCTTGCATCTGTTTCTTCTTGAGCTTTTCTATCTAGAGTTTGGTAGAAGTCTTGCAGTGATTCTTGTTCAGCTTTTGGTAATAATTCTTTAATTTTCGCCCTTAGTTCTGGATCTTTTGTACCTTGAGATACATTAAATAGTATTGCTCTAGTGTTAGCTTTTATACTTAATGTATTTTGATTAATGCCTTGAAGCTGTTCAATTTTAATAGATTCAGTATTTTTATAAAGATCAACATAGCTATCAAAATTTTGGCAAATATGTTCTAATGTTTCATTTTGCCTTCCGGTATTAACAGTTATTTTACTTAAATAATTATTTGCACGATTTAATGCATCTTTAATTTCTTTATGGCCATAATTCACATTATGCTCTAGCTCTATATCTACAAATTTATTGCTCATGAATTTCGCCAAAGTACTTGTTTTCCAATCTTTTGAGACTTTATGCGATACTAGCTCAAGTTCTTCCTTTGGTATTGAGCTTAGTACACCATACTTGTGTTGGTCAGTCATACATGCGGGCTCTTTACCTAATGCAGTTAAATATCTGTCTGCAAGATCTTTATTTTCTTTTACTAGTTCAGGGCTTAGATTTTCTCGGAATACATGAGACATAAGCTTGAATGTAGCTTTATTAAAGTTTTCAAAAGATAATAAGCTGTCAATAGCTTCTTTTTTCCTTACTGCAGAGTTTGCTAGCATTGTATCAAAGTTTTTGTCACCTTTGTACCTTGCAATAAACTCTTTTTGTTCAATAGTGTCTAGCGTTTTATCATTTAATATAGTAGCATTTGCACCTAATTTAGTATTTATTGAGTGTAATTTTTTGATATTTTTAGTAGTTACTGCACTTAGTGTTTCTGTGTTAAAGAACTCTTTAGCTTCATTGACTAAGCGATTCCAAGTACTACCAGTATTGTAAGAGTTATGCTCAACGCCTTCTTTAAATTGTCTTAGCTCACTTTTTGTTTTATCTGCTTCGGGTTGATTTGATAATTCTATTTTATTACCGAGCAAGTCAAAGACCAAATCAACTTTTGATGATACTTCAGGATCATCTATATTTTCAAATACAGTTTTGTAGTCTCTTAAAGGAGTAAAGACTTCCGCATTTGCTTTTTCTCGAATAGCATTTTTTTCGTTGACCAGTTCTTTTGTTACTTTAGCGGTTTTTCCTTTTATTCTTAGCTTAAACTTTGGATCATTAATTTTATCCGTTACAACATAGAAGAATAACTTACTATTTTCATACTCCCTTAAAAGTTCTTTTTGTGAGTCATTGAATTCAGGATTTTTATCAATTAATTCTCCATAGGCGGCTTTTGCAGCTTTGATCAAGCTGTTAGTATTCCCACTGGCTTTTAATGTCTCGTTGATTATCTTTTTGGCACTATCTTCATCTTCTATTAATTCAGCCACTCTTTCTCGTTTTATGCTGGACTCTTCATACTCATCAGATGCGCCATTTCCTTCAACTGCATCAATCCAAAAATCAATAATAGGTTTATCATCAATTTTTCTGTTTTGATACTCGCCGCTTTGTAATAAATTTCTAATAGTATCTGCATTGAAATTTTGAGATTCATCCAGCTCACCCAGGTCATTGTTGTTTAATCTATTTAATTCAACCGGTAATACATTTTGTACATATTCACGTGCCGTGGCTGCAATTAAAGTTTTTTTATTAGCATTACCTAGCCCATTAATTATGGTTAATTTTTGATCAAGAGGCATACTTTCACTATATCTGCCAAGTTTATCTAACCAAAAGTCAGTTAAATTTTTATTTCCTAATTTTTTATTAGCGGCCCAGTATGCTGTAAATTGCGGGTTTTGAGCAGATGTGGACTGGCCTAAAGCTAAAGTCTGGAGTGTGTTTTCTGTAAATCTATCGTATAAACGTTCTATTTTAGGGAGGTTGGAGTTGCTCGCGAGTTTCTTTATTTTTTCTGATGCTACTGGATATTCTGATGCAAAGCCTATTATGTCTGAGTATGCACCATCTGCAAATGAATTAAGATGAGCTTTATATTTGGGTTCTGCTTTAGGTGGTGCTAGGAGGGTGTTTAGTTTTTTATCATAGTCATTTCCTAATTTAAATAACAATTTGCCATTTTCTGATTCAAAGCCAAGCTTTCCATTTACAATCTGACCAGAAGTTATTTTGGAGTATTCTCCATTTTGATCTTTTTTGATAACAACAACTCCTTTATTATTATCAAATTTTATTTTTTCACCTAATTTTATTGGACCAGTTATTACTACTTTATTTCCTTTTATTATAATACTTCCTATTTTACCTTTACCTTTTAGGTCTATATTATTAGTAGAAATAAGTTTATCAACTTGAGAACCATCATTTAATAAGTGTATATTTCCAGATTCAGATATAACTACCTTTGCTTTAGAATTAGAATGTAAGTACACATTATTATGTGCATTTACCTCATTAGCCTGAGCATTATCAAAAAGATTGATATTATTAGCATTTATATTATTAGCTTTACCTCTACCTTTTATTATAACAGAAGAATTTTCCGATGTTATATCATTAATCTGAGCTTGATCTAAAACTGTTATGTTGCCTTTTGTCGTTATATTATTGCCTTTTGATTGATCTTTAAATGTAAGAGAGCTTTTTGATTCTACATTTTTCACTTTGTAATTTTTTATAAAGCAATATGGCTCATCAAAGTATACAGTTTTTGGCATATAAGGACTGTTGTTATCAGTTGTTAAATTATTAGGATTATAATCTCCTCCATCACTGGTTTTTATTAAAAACGGATTTAAGTAAGGTGTACTACCAATAATACTGATATTTGACAAGCTAGGCACTTCAATAAGTCCATTTATTTTTGTGTCATATTTTATATTTAAATGTTCACATTTTATAGAATTTATTTGGCTTGATTCTAAATTAACGTCTTTAGTTTCGAGTCTATGAGCCTTAACATTATATAATATCGCAGCTTTAGTAGCTATAATACTTTTAAATTCATTAGGGAATCCATCTATATACAGCAGCTCGCATTCAATTTGATCACAGTTTTTAGGTATAACATCTTTGTAGCCTAGACTTTCTTGACTTTTGGATCCTGTTACAGCACGGGAGAGTCCCCCATGGGCAATCTTTTGTTGTTTTAATTTATAACCTTTAAAGCCAAAGCTATTGCTCTTAACCATAGCCTTGTTAATGCTTGCCATATAATCAGCAGCACTGCCTAGGTTACTGTATAGCTG
The DNA here is from genome assembly GCA_028280605.1 of Candidatus Gastranaerophilales bacterium. Lineage (GTDB taxonomy): Bacteria > Cyanobacteriota > Vampirovibrionia > Gastranaerophilales > JANQFW01 > JANQFW01. The sequence continues at coordinate 1,318 of JANQLL010000126.1, read as the reverse complement.
GCTTGATTGTTTTTTTTCTTGCGAATTTTTCTTATCTAATCTTTGGCCTCTAGTGAGGCTCTTAAAGTTAATTGTTGTAATCATTATCCATTCCTTCTATCTTTGGATTTGTATGTTGCGCCTGTAATTATTTTGTTAATTACGATTTGCCCTAGTTGCACTAGAGTTAGTGTTTATATTTATCTGTCAATCTCTATTTCGATCTCGACAATAATTAAATTATCATGGACAAAAGATTTTTTTGAAAAATTGCAATACCATCTTTAGCAAAATTTACAATACTTTATTTATTAATAAAGTACTTTTAATTATAAATGGATTGTGAACGCTTTCGGTTTTTGGCATGTGGCGGGGGTGGCATAGGTTGCTTAATATGCTGTAGGTAAAGAAGATATTTGATATTTTGGACACCAAAGGAAAAACCTGTATTCATTGTTTGGATGGAAAGGATAGAACAGGTTATGTTGCCGCTACTTATAGAATAAAACGAAATAATTGGACTTTTAACAAAGCATTTGAAGAAATGAAAAAATTTGGACATGAGGCAGGCAATACATATATGAATCTAAAATCTAGCTTACAAAAAATAGCAGGAATATAAAACAATAATTAGTTCTCTATGTAAAGCTTAAAAAAATATTACACCTTTTATAAATAGGGTATTAGGTTAACAATTTTTTTGATATTCTGTATTTAATAAACTAGGGATAAAATTTATAAAAATTGAAGGAAGGAATAAAGGAATGTCCGAAATACAGTTTATAAAACAACTTCCACATCATCAAAAAAGAAAAGTAGATACTAATTATAAAGCACCAATTTTAGGAGGTACTATGGCTGGTGTCACAGCTGGTGCTGGTGTATACTTAACTTCTAATCCTGCGATTAAAAAGAGTCATATTGGAAAATGTCATATTAAAGACTATATTAATCCAGATATTATTAAAGAAGGTATAACCCCTTTAAAAGAACTTAAAGAAATATTAAAAAAGCAGATTAATCAAACCGCTGAAGCACCGAAAAATTTTTTTGAAGCTTGCAGTAAAGCATATCAAACAGTTCTTAAAGAAGACTTAAGTTTTTTAAATAAAGCCTTAATTGTAGAAAAATTAAAAACTGCTGCAATAATAGCTGTGCCTACAGCTATAGTCACCGGATTGATAACCGGCTTATTAGTTAACTCTAAAAGTAAGTAGAGAAAGTAAAAAATTGCGCTAACTTTGATCTGTAACCCTATTACTGGACAAGTAAAAAAGTCTGCAAGTAATAGGGTTATTTCATGCGTATAATTAAACAAAGGAGGAAAAATGAAACGCAA
>JANQLL010000053.1 GCA_028280605.1 Candidatus Gastranaerophilales bacterium | reverse complement strand
AAACTCCCCTTTGCTAAGCAAAAGTCTATCATTGCAGCCAAAATTTTCAATTTTTAAATCAAAGCCTACTAATAATGTGGCTTTTTCTTATTCAATTCTTCTTTTTTATTATTATTTATGTCTATTATATTATCACTTGCACAATTACTTTCATCTTTAATAATATTTTCTTTTTTATTATCTTTTAAAATATCAGTATCGCCTGCTGAAGCAGCATCGGTCACCTTCGCAACTGCGGATACTTCTTTGTACGTCTTTGAATTCACCAGCTTTGAGCTGACCTTAACCAGTTTATACGTCCCCTGTTTAACTTTTTTTAGCAGCTTTTTGGCACTTTCTTCCAATTTGCGTTGGCGTGCTTCTTTCCTTGCCTCTTCGCAGCATTCTGCAACAAATTTGTTGCGTTCTACAGCCATTAGTTTTCGTGATTTGCGACGTTGGGCATTAATTACCCTTTGCTCACAGTCGCGATTTTTGTAGTCTCTGTAATACTCAAAATGTTCATTGTATCTTTGTTCTTCTTGTTCAGGGTTTACCAGTTCATCTTCCCATGTTTCGTAGCTAAAATATTTAATTTCGTCTTCTTGATACGGATCATAATATTTGTCTCGTGCTAAAGCAAGATAATCATCTTTATAACAAATGTTATGCTTGACTTTGTCCAATCTAAACTGAGACTGACGCACACAGCGAACTTTATATAGCAGTTCCTTATGTGCTTCTATTATTCTAATCAGAGGGTGATCAGAGAAACCCTCCCGGTAACGAGGATAGGATACATCATTGGGTTCTGAATTTGAGCAATCTTTTGGTATTGGTAGATGTAGGATTTCTTTTACATTGCTGTAACTTACCTGATCAGGCACTATATCCATAAATAAGTCCTGATTAAAGTGTATTTGCTTTAATTCTGAGAGAATTTTTTTGCTTATATTTGTTAGTTTTTTGAATAAATGCAGGTCTTCGGGATTTCCTTTGGATAATTCGTAGTCATTGATTGACCAGGGCCTTAGCACTACAAACTCTGTGGGAAGCTCCAAACTAAAACGTGCCATTTTTTCCATCATAAGTGGTAATAGTCTTGAAAATTTATGGCAATCATCGAACTTATCTCTTATTATATCTATTTCTTCGAGTATTTTTCGGTTTAGCTCGTTGAGACTATTAACTGCATGAATCTGCTGCGTAGAAAATTTAGCCCTTATTTCATCAGGTATTTTTGTACTTACGAGTGAATAAGTTTTCTTTGCAATGTTTATTAAGCCTTCTGCCGTTGTTTTAAAGCTTTCACGGTCAGATTTGGGTTTTCTTGCATGCCATTTTTTGGCAGCTCTTCTTTTTTCCACGCTTTCTATAATGTTCATTGCAAAGGATTGCAGGCCCATGTTAATAAATTCCATCTTCTGAATAAGGAATTTACTCCAGTTTCCTGTGCGCATTATGTGCATGTATTCTTTGCCTACGATGTCAAATTCCATTTCTGATGTTTTTATTGCCTCTAACAGGCGGTCTTTGTAGCCCATAAGGTTGCAGTTTTTGGCAAAGCGGCGCAAAAGGACAATTTTATTACGCAGTCTGTAATATATAATAGATGCGTATTTATCGTTGTCTTTTTGGCATGTGTCTTCAGTTTTTACGCTTTGTTTTTCCAAAACCTTAAACCTTTTAATTTAATTTTTATTTAATATATTTTTTGTTTGTTTAATTAATATTATATCAGCTTTGAAAATTAAATGCATGCAAAATTTTGGATTATCAGAAAAAAGGGTTATTTTGTTAATAAAACGTTACATGAAAAACAAGTAAATTTTAGTTAGTTAAGCTCTTTAAATTTGTATTAAATATGATAAAATAGAGAAATAAGGACAGGGGTGTTCCACCACCCTTTTCAGAATCCTTAGTTTCTTAAATGGATTTTTTAAATAAACGGGTTAGTAGTAAAGCTAACTCGTTTTTGCGTGTAGAAACAAGATAAGCAATTAATATGATTATTAATTCTTCCCTGCTTAAAACAAGCTGTAAATCCATCCGCATCACCCCCTTTCGAGAAAGTTCGATTTTGAGTCGTATCTCTCGGGAAATGATTAAAGGATTCCTAGTCCTAGCAGCATTTGCTGCTTTAGATATTATAATACAAACTTGAAATTTTGTATTAATCATAAATTGTATATTTTCAGGGGTTTTATTTTCATACTTAAGTAAATTTTTAGTCGTTAATGTCTTTAATTTTGTGTTAAATATGATAAAATATAAAAATAAGGACAGGGGTGCGTCAACACCCTTTTCAGAATCCTTTGAAATGGAATTATTTTATAAAACGAGTTAGTAATTTAGCTAGCTCGTTTTTTTGATTTAATACAAGAAAAAAGATTAATAGAATTATTAGCTCTTCATTGCTTGCAACGAGTTGTAACTCCATCCTATTCATCCCCTTTCGAGAAAGTTCGATTTTGAGTCGTATCTCTCGGGAAATGATTAAAGGATTCCTAGTCCTAGCAGTGTTTGCTGCTTTATAATATGTCTTTCTTTTTGTTTATAACAAGTTTTTTTTATTATATTTTTGATGCTTATTGCTATGCATAAAAACTCGAATTATATCTCTGTTTTGAAAAATTTTATTTATAGAGTCAGTAAGAGCTTCATTAATAGGTTCTTCTATGCTCCTATTAGTTAGGAGAACTTTTTCTTTAACTCTATTATTTTTAAACTGCCCTGCCCATAGTATTTTTTTATTTTCTGTATCAGCTATTATTATATCAAAGAGTACACTAGCTTCAACTGATGCAGTAAAGGCTCCAGGCTTTGTTTTTATCCAAAAAGTTTTTAGTTTACCGCCTAATATATAATCGGTTTTTAAGTATTCTGGAATAGCTTCTTTATTTAAGCACCATCCACTAGTTTTAATAACTTCAAATCCTGAGTTTTTTAATTGCTGAATTATTGCATTCTCTATTATGGTTACTGGTGATTCTTTTGACCTAAATGAGACTAAATTTGAGCCATACATAGATTGACTTCCACCTACTGCGTCTGTTTTTTCTCTTTCATCCCAGAATTCATTAACCGCAATTTTAGGCTTGTATCCAACAAACATATTTGCAGCTTTATAAGTATCAAGATATTCAACATCTATAGTTCTAACTCCAGTACAACCAGTTAATACTAGTAGCATACAAATTGTGGCTAATATCTTTTTTATATTATGAGTCATACTACACCTTTTTCATCCTTAAAGCTTAGTCGTTATATCACTAAATATATTAAATTTATTCCTATTCAACTTTATAGTTCAATTATAAAAATAGAATAACACAAAAATATTTATAAACTTTAAATAAGTCGATAATAAATTTAATTATGGTTAAAATTGTAAAATATCTGCCTCAAAGCATATCATAAGGATCAACATCAACCAAAAACTTAACATCCTGCGGCACATTTAACCCCTTAATATAACTGGAAATCATAGAATGCCCCTTGTCCCCGAGTCGATTTTTAATAATTATCTGATAGCGATACTCACCCTTAATTTTGCCGATAATACACGGCGACGGTCCAAGAACCTCCAACTTTTCATCAACACCAAACTTTTTAGTATGCTCGTTTAATCTGAACGCAACGTCCTGAGCAAACTTTTGTGTCCTAATATCCTCAGTAGTAGAAATTATAAGCCTGATAATCTGGCTGAACGGCGGATAATCAAACTCATAACGTTTTTGGACTTCCATATTGTAAAAAGTAATAAAATCCTGATTCTTAGCCGTGTTCAAAGTGAAAAAGTCCGGTATATAAGTCTGAAAATAAACCTTACCCCTAAAATCACCACGTCCCGCACGACCGGCAACCTGGGTTAATAACTGAAAGCCACGCTCCTCAGCCCGAAAATCCGGTATATTAAACAAAGAATCCGCAGAAAGCACGCCCACAAGGGTTACATTGTGAACATCCAAGCCCTTGGCAATCATCTGAGTGCCGATAAGCACATCAATATCACCACGTGTAAACCTGTCAAGAACCTTGATATACTCATCTTTTTTGCTCATTACATCGCTGTCGATTCTCGCAGCCCTAGCCTCTGGGAAAAGCTGCATGAACTCCATTTCGGCTTTTTGCGTGCCCATACCCTGATGTCTGATAGCTTCAGAACCGCAATCAGGACATGCCGTAAATACAGGTTGCTCATAATTGCAATAATGACAACGTAACGTGGAATTTGTCTTGTGTAAAATCAAAGGTATAGAACACTTTTTGCATTCGGCAGTATAACCGCAGCCCTCACAGAATGTATAAGTGGAAAATCCGCGCCTGTTTAAAAGTATAATAGACTGCTTACCGGCCTCAAGGTTTTCTTTTATGGCATTTTGTAACTGTTTAGAATAGATAGATTTGTTAAACCTGTTGCTCTCATGTTTTAAATCAACCATCACCACTCGCGGCAGATTGTGGCTGGTAGCCGCACGCTCAGGCAATGAAAGGACTTTTTCAGTGTTAAATGCCTTATAATAAGTGTTAACATCAGGTGTTGCACTGCCTAAAACCAATGCTGCCCCGCTGCGCTTGGCTAGCTCTTCGGCGAGTGTTTTGGCATTATACCTTGGCACCGGTGATGTTTGTTTATAGCTGGACTCGTGCTCTTCGTCTATGACAATTAAACCTATGTTTTTAATCGGTGCAAACACCGCAGAGCGTGCGCCTATTACGATTTTTATTTTATCTTCCCTTATTTTTTCCCACACGTCATAGCGTTCGCCGTCTGATAAATTACTATGCCATATTGCAACAATATCCACCCCGAACCTTGCGGTTACTCTCTTGGCTAATTGAGAGGCAAGGGCGATTTCCGGCACTAAAAACATAACGGTTTTGCCCTGAGCAATGGCTTTGTTCATTGCATGTAGATAGACTTCTGTTTTGCCTGAGCCTGTCACACCAAACAATAACTGCGGCGCAGAATCGTTTTCTTCAATAGCTTTTGCGATAGCTTCATAAGCGTTTTGCTGATGTGGGTTTAGTGTAAAAAATGCTTCTCTTTCTTTGGTCTCAAAGACTTTTAAAGGATTTCTGTAAACCTCTTGTTCAAAGATTTCAATATTTTTGCTTTCGTGTAATTTCTTCAACGTGGCAGGGGTGGTTTTCGCCAATTTGAGGAATTCACTGTGTTTAAGTTCGCCGCCGCTTGATTGCAGTAACTCTAAAACTTCGGTCTGGCGTTTGTTTGCATTTTCGGAGGTTAGTAATTTAACGTATTTTTCTGTTTTGTGCTTTTGGTTTTTTACTTCTATAAGATTATTTATTTTTATAATATTACTGCGCTGAAGCTTGCGTAAATTCTCAAAAAATCTCGCTGAGGGGACTTTTGCTTTTCTTTGCAGGGTGGATTGTGTTATTTCGCTATTTTTAGCGTTTTTGATTATTTCCAGTAAATGCCCCTGAACCTTAGTGAGCTTGCTGTTATTTAAGTTTTTATCTTCGTTTATAGAAATTATTCTTTGGGTTTTAGAGTAAAAACTCAAAGGTAACGCCGTGGAAAGTACAGTCGGTAAGTTGGCGCAATAATAATTTGACGCCCACTCTATAAATTGCAAATATTCAAGGTTAAATAAAGGTTTGCTGTCGAGTACTTCGTATATGTTTTTGGCCTTGATGTGCTCGGGTAAGTAGTTGGTAAACCCGACTACATAAGCATTAATAACCCCGTGCGTCCCAAATGGTACTAACACGGGGGTTCCAATTTGTATTGTATTTTGTAATTCTTCCGGTATCAGATAACTGAATGTTCTTGTATCAAGCCCGGCTATATCAACTATAACCTGTGCGTATTTATTATTTTGAACCAAATTTTCTTCCATACCATAATCATATTACAAAAAATATATTTATTCAGCCGGTTCGCCTTCAAATTCCTTTTGAGCTTTTTCCAAAGCTGTTTTTAGTAATTCAAGATTTTCCGGTGCTACTGTTACACCCTTTTTGGTTGGGTTCCAGTTTCCGCCGTTGTCAGTAGTATAATAGATTCTTAAATCCACATATTTTTTGCCTTTGTACTCTTTTATTTGTACGTGAAGCTCTTCTGTGGCGCTTCTTGGAATCATAGCTAACATGTTGTCTGACATCTTATATTCTCCTCTTATAAATATAACCTCATTAAAATTAATTATAAAACAACAAAGTTAAATTTAATAATCCGTTCTATGGATATTAGCATGATTATTCTGCTCATTAATTAAATAATCTGATAAGTATTTTTGATGGAGTATATGAGTAAATATAATAATAGATTAATTTTTTAAAGCATTTATAATAAATAAAAATATATATTTATACTGCGGAGCTTGAAAAATGACTGATAAAAAATCAAATAAAACAAATCCTAAAGATATCAATAAATTTAAAGAAGAATATCTTAATAGCAAAGGGCCTTCTGGTGAGGATATTCATCGTAAAAAAACTAGTGAAAAATTAAAACAAGAAGAAGATTATTTATTTGATCTAAAACAAGAATAATAAGAGAAATTATACTCCATCTAAAATACTTTTCAGATTATTAAAATGAGTTAAAGTTAATAAAATAAACTATCCTCTGAAAAGAGTAATCTGAAATTTAATTGATGAGCAGAATAAAAATTTTAAAAAGTCCTTCTTGCTTTTTAGGGAGGGCTTTTTAAGTAATCAAAAATTATTTTTTTTATTTTAAAAATATTTTATATGGCAATTTTATAGATATATTTGTTTTTATATATATACATTCTAATAATAAATCAATATTTCATTAATAGTCAGAGAGAAATAACTAGCATTACCAACATTTAGTTTATTAGCATTAATATACTTCCACTAAAATACTTTTCAGATTATTAAATCGAGTTAAAGTTAATAAAATAAACTATTCTCTGAAAAGAGTAATCTGAAATTTAATTG
>JANQLL010000029.1 GCA_028280605.1 Candidatus Gastranaerophilales bacterium | reverse complement strand
GGGTTTTCTTGCATGCCATTTTTTGGCTGCTCTTCTTTCTTCTACGCTTTCTATTATATTCATTGCAAAAGACTGAAGTCCCATGTTAATAAATTCCATCTGCTGAATCAGGAATCTACTCCAATTGCCGGTACGCATTATGTGCATGAATTCTTTGCCGACTGTGTCAAATTGCATTTCTGAGGTTTTAATTGCCTCAAGAAAACGCTCTTTATAGCCCATTAGGTCGCAGTTTTTGGCAAAGCGGCGCAGGAGCACAATTTTGTTACGCAGTCTGTAATATAAAATAGATGCGTATTTATCATTGTCCTTTTGGCATGTGTCTTCAGTTTTTGCAGTTTGGTTTGTCAAGAGAATATAACCTTTAATCTTAATCCTGTGTAGCATACTTTTTGTTTGTTTAATTAATATTATATCAATTTTTAAATTTTAATGCATGCCAGATTTTGGATTATCAGAAAAAAGGACTATTTTGTTAAATTATTGTTACATAAAAAATAGCCGCTATTGAACTGGCAACTATTAATTAAAACTGATAAAAAATTATATAATTTAAGCACTAATATTATTTAATAAATTAACCATTTCTATGGCACTTTTGGCAGCATCAGCACCTTTGTTACCGGCTTTAGTTCCTGCTCTTTCAATGGCTTGTTCGATAGTATCAGTAGTTAATACACCAAACATAACAGGAATGCCATAATTAAGAGATACACTAGCAATACCCTTGGATAATTCAGCTGATACATAGTCAAAATGTGGTGTACTGCCTCTGATTATGGCACCTAAGCAAATAATAGCCGAATATTTTTTTGTGTTGGCAAGTTTGTCAGCAACAAGAGGAATTTCAAAAGCGCCTGGTGTCCACGCTACATCAATATCAGTCTCATTTACACCGTGCCTGCAAAGAGCATCAATGCAACCGCTTAAAAGCTTTGAGCCGATAAACTCGTTAAATCTGCCTATTACTATGGCATATTTTTCTTTTCCCTCTGATACTAGTTTTCCTTCGTATGTATTAACCATTTTAAATTTCTCCAATTAAAACATATGATCCATTTTTTCTTTTTTTGTCTGTAAATAACCCTTGTTGTACTCAGTTACACATAAGGGCATTTCAATTCTTTCTGCCATTTCTAAGCCATAACCTTCCAGTCCTACGATTTTCCTGGGGTTATTGGTAATCATTTTGAACCTGGACACTCCTAAGTCGTGTAGAATCTGCGCACCTACTCCATAATCCCTTAAGTCCGGTGCAAATCCTAATGAAAGATTGGCTTCTACAGTATCTTGTCCTTCTTCTTGAAGCTTATAGGCTTTTAGTTTATTTATAAGACCTATCCCACGTCCTTCATGGGCTCTTAAGTATACAAAAATACCTTTTTGATGTTCATCAATTAATTTTAAAGCACATGATAACTGGCTTCCGCAGTCACATTTTAAGCTATGGAATATGTCGCCGGTTAAGCATTCGCTATGAACTCTTACAGGAGGCGGATCGTTTTTAAAGTCTTCTATATTACCTTTAACAAGTGCAATATGTTCGGTTTGATCAAGCTCATTTAAATAACCGTATATGTCAAACTCTCCAAACATTGTTGGTAGCTTGGTTTTGATTACTCTTTTGACAAATTGCTCGTTTCTTAGCCTGTATGCGATAAGCTGAGCCACTGTAATAAATTTAAGATTATGCTTTTTAGCGAATTTAGCAAGGTCATCTCTTCTTGCCATAGTTCCATCCGGGTTCAAAATTTCGCAAATAACCCCGGCTGGTGATAAGCCGGCAAGTTTTGCAAGGTCAACACTTGCTTCTGTTTGCCCTACCCTTTCTAGTACTCCGCCTTTTTTCGCTTCCAGCGGGAAAATATGGCCCGGTCTTCTTAAATCATTTGGTTGTGCATCATGTGCAACTGCAACTTTAATTGTTTGAGCTCTATCACTTGCTGATATGCCTGTTGTAACACCAAATTTAGTTGCTGCATCTATACTAATAGTAAATGCTGTACCTTGTTCTTCGGTATTGTTTGGCACCATCTGGTATAAATCGAGCTCTCTGGCTTTTTTTGCGGTTAGGGTAAGACAAATAAGTCCTTTGCCTTCTGTAACCATAAAGTTAATGATTTCAGGTGTTATTTTTTCTGCGGCGCAAACCAGGTCGCCTTCGTTTTCTCTATCTTCGTCATCAGCAACTATAACCATGTTGCCTTTTCTAATTTCTTCTATTGCTTCTTCTGCAGTATCAAAATATAAATTTTTATCTATATTTGTCATCTTTTTCACTCACTTTAGTTAATAAAACCGTGCTCTGCTAAGTAATCTAAAGTAATATCAGCTTTTTGGGGATTAGCGTTATTTTTATAATTAATCATAAATTTTTCAACGTATTTAGCAAAAACATCTGACTCAAGGTTAACTTTGTCTTGGGGCTTTAAATATTGTAAATTAGTGTCTTTTATTGTTTGAGGAATTACAGCTATGCTGAAAATATCATTTTGTAACGACGCAATTGTAAGGCTGATACCGTTTATGCATATAGAGCCTTTGTGTATTATATAATTTAAAACAGCTTGTGGGACCTGGAAATAATATAAATAAGATAGTCCTTGTTTTTCCTTTTTTATAAAAGTTCCGGTAGCGTCAATATGACCGGAGACTATATGTCCGCCAAAGCGGTCGTTTGCTAGCATTGCTCTTTCCAGATTAACGTATTTGCTGGTATAAAAATCACAAAGAGTTGTTAAGCTTAAAGTTTCTGGAGATGCTTCGACAGTAAATGTTGTGTTATCAAAAGCTACAGCTGTTTGACAAGCGCCGTCAACTGCGATACTATCGCCAATTTTAATATCTTCAAGTATCTTATTGCAGCTTATCGAAATAACTGCGCCATTTGCAGACTTGTTAACAGCCTTTATTAATCCAATCTCTTCGATAATTCCTGTAAACATTTTTTGCGTTTTCGTCGTAATTCCTTATGTCACTACTTTATTTTCATATAAACCAAAGGAAATATCAAAGTAAAAAAATATTTCATTACAAAAACCTCACGAAAGCACTCGTGAGGTTTTGTAAGAAATATAAAATTATTTATACAGGTTCTCAATTAAATTTCAGACTACTCTTTTGAATGAGCTTATAAAAGTAAAATTGACCATTTAACTTTTTAACGCTCCCGCTTCGCAATTCAGAGATTAGTTTACTTTATTAACTTTTACACGATTTAAAAATCTGAAAAGTATTTTTGAGTTAGTATATTCTATTAAATACTATAACTGGATTCCAGCTTTTGTTTTAAAGCTTCTGTCCTGATTTCTTTAATAGATGCATCTGCATTGCCGAATAATTTTTGTGAATGCTTTTCTCTAATAGAATTAACTTGTTCTTTTCTTTCATTAAAAAACAATTCTAGTTCTGATAATTTTTTTTCTACACACTTTATGCTCATGATCTGCTCCTTATTATTTTACTTTTAAATTTTTATATCATTTATCTTGTTACCTACCACAAATATATAAAAACAATAATTTTTTAAAAATTTCTTAAATTTTGTTAAGTTTGTGATTTCTTTATATCCTTATAAAATAATAAAATAACTTTTTATACAAGTCGTACAACTGTAGTTTAAAATAAGTAAAAATTTACGTCAAATTAGTTTTAGGCTTGAAAATTTATTTTTTTAATGCTTGATACCTAAAACCTTGTATATTTTAACAGCTTGTTCTTTGCCTTTTACCTTTACACAATCCAGGTATTCTACTTCAATAGAGTCTTTTACGTATTCGTAAACAAATTCTGTTATTAATATTTTGCTTTGATATTCTTTTGTAAGTGATTCAACACGCGCTGCAAGGTTTACACTGTCTCCAAAAACAGTATAATTACCAACCCTTTTAGAGCCGAGGTGCCCTACTATCATTTCACCGGTGTTAATACCTATACCGATGTTTAAAACTTGTTTTTTTTGTTTCTCCCACTTTTTATTTAGTTCATCAAGTCTTTTTTGCATTTCTATAGCAGTTAATACCGCCCTTAACGAGTGGTTTTTTTGAGGTATGGGATCTCCAAAAAATGCCATAACAGCATCTCCGATAAACTTATCAAGAGTGCCGTCATACTTGAGAACTACATCAACCATTTCATTAAAGTATTCTCTTAGCTGCATAATAAGATCTTGAGCTGGTATTACCTCAGAAAGGTGGGTAAAATTTCTTATATCAGAGAATAATACTGTCATTTCTTTTTTTTGTATGCCTGTATTAACAGAGCCGGGGTTGTCAATAATTTTTTTGATAATTTGTGGAGAAACAAACCTTTCAAAGGTATTCACAAGGTTATGCCTTTGTTTGTCAATAATGATGTTTTTATACCAAAATGTCCCTATCGCAGTTAGTGTCATTAGTAATAACGGATAAGCCATGTTCAAAGAGTATTTAAAATTAACAAATAGTAATATTGAAGTAAGTATAAAGCTTAACAATAAAGAAATAAACCCGGCTATACTCATTATAATATAGCGAGACTTAATATTCATGACTCCGGTTAACAGGCAAAGTACCAGTGCAATTATTATATTGGTTAATAAGCCTGCTTTTTTAGTAAAAGCATTTTGTTTTGTTTCAAGTGTGTCATTTAAAATATTATCAATGCAGGTTGCCAGTATTTCAGCACCGGGGTAATTCATTTGAAATGGTACTGAATAACTATCGGTTCCTGCTGAAATATTTGAAATGATTATTATTTTATCTTTAAAAATTTTAGGGTTAATAAGATCCTGCTCCGGCATGTTTTTTATTACACCGTTTTTATATGCATTTGATAGCAATATTTTAGATATGGAAATATATTTGTATGTGTTATTATCCGGACCGCCGGGACCGTGCCAGTTTATATTAAAAGAGCCATCTTTATCTAGTGGTAAATGCCTTTTTCCAATAGTTATTTTGTCTTTTTTTATTATAAAAGGTGTTTTTTCTTCTTCCGGGATGGCATGTAAAGCTGTTGCCAGTGGCATTGATGGAAGTAAATAAGTTTTATTATTTTTATTTTTAAAGCCATAGATAGGTATGTGTTGGCGAATTACACCATCTTGCGTAAGTTTTTGGTTTAAAACGCCTATGTTATTTGTTTTTTCTAAAAAGGGAATATGTATTGGCACAAAATAATTGAAATTGAGTTTATCGTAAAATAGAGTTTTTTCTTGAGGAGGGGACGTGGGCAAATTATATTTTTTTATTAAGTTTATTGTTGCTTTGTCGTTCTCTATTTTTTGCTTTGTCAGAGCCGCGCCGATAAAGACATTATCATACTTTATAAGCATATTGCCAAAAATTTCATCTGAAATTTTGTTAGCCTTAGTGTCGCCTTCAGCTCCTTTAAGCAAGAAGTCTAATACTACGATTTTTGGTTTGCCTAAATTGATATATTCAACAGCATTAACCATGGTTCTTCTTGGCCAGGGAAAGCGTTGGGCTTTTAATTTTGGATAATTAATAAGTTGATTTACAGAATAATTATCTACCGCAACAATCAATATATCCTTAGATGCTTTTTGTTTATTTGTTGATATTGAAGAATTATCTAAAGAAAGTGTAGTCCTGTAATCATAAAAAACTGATTCTATATTATTCAACATTGGTCTTAAGAAAGTGACCCATAATATAAATATAGCGTATAAAAAGATAATTATGCTTATGGAAAAAAAGATGAAGAAAATTTTTGACTTATTAGTATTCATTTATTATCCTTGCATATACTATTTATTTAATAGTATCATGGATTTTTATATTATATTAACATATGTATACTAAATAATTTCTAAGGGTAGTTTTTTATATCGCTTGGTGTTACAATAAAAATTGTTATTAAAATATTATTACGGTCATTCAGTTTATTGTTATGTTAGATTGAAATTAAAATTTATCATTTTATTTAAATTGTCCAAAATAGAAAAACTATACTCTGTAATTGCACAAAGGGTCAAAAAATGAATAAGCAACGAAAGCCTAAGAAAGGTCAAGGCTTGGTTGAGTATGCCTTGATTATGGTTTTGGTCTCTACAGTGTCTATAGCTGTATTAGTTACGCTGGGCAAATCCGTACAGAATACATTTTATACTTCATCAGAATTAATTAGAACTGCAGGTGGCGCATTAACTAAACCAATAAGTGCTGAACCTGTATCTGATCCTTTAGCTTGTTTAAAAACAGGTAATTGTCCTTAATAGGTTAGTAGAGGTCGTTCAACTTAAATTCTTAACCTTGTAATAAAACTTTTTTAAAGTTCTATTATAGGGTTAAGAATTTTTGTCTTTTTTATTTTAATCTAATTTTATATATAAAAATTATAAAAAATGTTAAATTTTTGGTTAATTATTGTCAATAAAAATTTTTTTCAAATTTTTATTTTAATATCTTTTTTTAGTTGAAAAGAGTAGTTGTATATTTAGTTCAAATAGAGGAAAAATTTATGAGTATTATTATTGGTACGTCATCAAATGATGACTTGAATGGCACATCCGGAAATGATTTTATTGTTGGCAAAAGAGGTGATGATACAATCATAGCTGGTGCAGGGCGTGATGTAGTAATAAGCGGCTCTGGTAATGACAGTATAGACGGTGGTGCCGGAAATGATTGTATAGTTAGTGGCTCGGGCGATGACACTGTTAGCGGTGGAGCAGGCTGTGACTATATCAATAGTGGATCTGGTGATGATAGTATAGATGGCGGTAGTGATCATGATTTTATAGCTAGTGGGTCTGGAAATGATACAGTATATGGAAATACCGGTAGTGACTTTATAATAACCGGTTACGGAAATGATATTGTTTTTGGCGGTGCCGGAAATGATATTATTATTAGCGGTTCTGGTGATGATGATGTAGATGGTGGTTCTGACAATGACTTTATCTTAAGCGGTTCAGGCAATGATATTTTAAATGGCGGTGCCGGTAAAGATACAATGTATGGTGGTTCCGGCAATGATATTTATTTTGTTGATAATGACAGCGATAAAGTTAAAGAATTTTTAAACAAAGGTATTGATACGGTAAATTCTCAAATTAATTACAGCTTAAATAGTAATGTTGAAAATTTAGTATTAACAGGCTCAAATGATATTTTAGCAACTGGTAATGAATTAAATAATATCATATCCGGTAATGAAGGTAACAATATATTAACCGGAAAGCAAGGAAACGATGAATTAAATGGTGGCCTTGGCAATGATGCTTATATTTATAATATTGGTGATGGCGCTGATATTATAAATGAAGCTGGTGGTCTGGATGAAATAATATTTGGTGAAGGAATAGCCCAAGCTGATTTAACCTTTGAGCAAGTAAGAAATGATTTAGTTATCAGTTTAAGCAATGCTACAGATTCAATAACTGTAAAAGATTGCTTTGTTGCTGAAGCTAATAGAGTTGATTCCTTTAAATTTGCAGATGCTTCTGTTTTGAATTTAGATGAATTATTCTCGCAAGATTTATTAATTGTAGGTACGGCAGGAGATGACTCATTAGTTGGTGGTGCAGGTAATGATACAATTCAGGGCTTGGCCGGTAATGATATCCTCTCTGGTGCTGAAGGTAATGATTCTTTAGAGGGTGGAAGCGGTAATGATACCCTCTCCGGAAGTAATGATGCAGATGTGCTGCTAGGCGGATCTGGCGATGATACATATTTTATAAGCAATGCAGTTGATCATACTGTTACTGAGCTGGCTAATGAAGGTATTGACAAAGTTGTTTCTTCTGTGGATCAAACATTAAGCCGGAATGTAGAAAATTTAGAGTTAACCTCTACAGCTATAACCGGTGTTGGTAATGATTTGAATAATGAAATAACCGGTAATGCTCAAAATAATATACTCAATGGGGCGGCCGGAAATGATGTTCTAGACGGCGCAGCAGGTAACAATACATTAGTTGGCGGTGCCGGTGATGATACATATATGGTTAATGCAGCTAGTCAAACAATAACTGAATTAGCCGCTGAAGGTGTTGACAAAGTAGTATCATCAGTAGATCAAACATTAAGCCGGAATGTAGAAAACCTGGAATTAACATCAACTGCTATAACCGGCGTTGGTAATAATCTAAATAACGAAATTACTGGTAACGCAAAGAATAATATTCTTGACGGCGCAGCAGGTAATAATACATTAGTCGGTGGTGCAGGAGATGACCAGTTAAATGGTGGATTAGGTAATGATTCCTATGTTTTTAACCTCGGTGATGGTACTGATGTCGTCAATGAAACCGGTGGCCAGGACGAAGTTTTATTTGGAGATGGTATAGTACAAGCTGATGTTACTTTTGAGCAATCGACAGATGATTTAGTAGTAAACCTAAGTAATGGCACAGATTCAATAATAGTAAAAGACTGGTTTATAAGTGATGCTGAGAAAGTTGAATCATTTAAATTTACTGATGGTTCAGTTATAACTTCTGATGAAGTACTTCCTCCTGTAGCTGAAGACTTATTAATTACTGGTACGGCTAATGATGATTCCTTAATAGGCGGAGCCGGTAATGATACTATTGATGCTTTAGCCGGTGCTGATACGATGGCGGGTGCAGCCGGAAATGATATATATATTGTTGATAGCATTGCAGATGTAGTACAAGAAACACAAGGACAAGGCATTGATCTGATTAAATCCGGTGTAAATATTACAGCAGCTAATAATGTTGAAAACATTGAACTTACTTCTGATTATTATGACTTAATAAATATGAACGGTACTGACTTAATCGTTTATGGTGACCCGTTAGACTGGGCTGACAGAATGGATTATGATCAATTTGCCGATGATTGTGGAATTGTATCTATTACAAACCTATTAGTAAGAACAGGCATGGATACTACTGAAGAAGAGCAATTTGAGATAGCTACAACTCATGGATATTCCGGACTAACCGGAGCTACAACTATTTATCAACAAATGGGTCTTCTGGAGTATCACGGAATTAGCAGTGATTATTATTCATTTAAAGCAGAAGATGGTGAAATTCCGCATCTGGATCCTGAACTGAATCAAGTAGCGCAACATATAGTAGATGG
Source organism: Candidatus Gastranaerophilales bacterium (assembly GCA_028280605.1). GTDB lineage: Bacteria > Cyanobacteriota > Vampirovibrionia > Gastranaerophilales > JANQFW01 > JANQFW01. The sequence goes on along the minus strand of JANQLL010000029.1, from coordinate 16,078 downwards.
CAAAGGGATAGTAATTTCACTTGATTCTGATGTGTTATGGTATGGAGAAGCTTTTGATATTAGTGATCATGCTATTCTCGTTACAGGATGCGCATTTAATGCACAAACTAACTTACTGGAAGGTTTCTTTATCGCGGATAGCGGTAGGGGATACGAAAGTGATTCCGCCAGATATCTTACAGCAGAAGAATTATATAATGCTGTAAATATTAAAACTAATTCAGTTTGGGCTGGCAGCTATCATGTTGTGACTAATGAAGCAGTAACAATACAACATGATGACTTGATAGCCATTGGAAATGACCTTGATAACGTTCTAACCGGTAATGATGCTGATAATAAACTTGTTGATACACTCGGTAGAGATACCTTAATCGGTGGATTAGGAAATGATATATATGTAGTTGATAATGACCTTGATTATGAAATAATAGAAAATGCGAATGAAGGTATTGATACTCTTCAATTCCAATCATCTCATACAATTGTTGATGAGGTGGCAAATGTTGAGCAATACGGATTAGCAGGTAGCGACAATATCAATCTTACCGGTAACGAATCAGCTAATGCACTTGTTGGTGGTCAAGGTGATAATACACTATATGGCTTAGGCGGTGATGACAGCTTAACGTCATTAGCAGGTCTTGATACTCTCGTTGGAGGCGTCGGCAATGATCTTTATGTATTAAAAAATAGTGCAGCTTCCATTGTAGAAGCTGCAGGTGAAGGTGATGATACGATTGCATCAGCAGTAAGTTATACATTAACAGCCGGTGTTGAAGTTGAAACAATTCAATTAACTGGTAGCCTAAAAATCAATGCAACAGGAAACGAGCTTGATAATACCCTTATTGGTAACCGAGCAAGAAATATCTTAACTGATAACGAGGGTAATAATATTTTAATCGGCGGTGAGGGTTCAGATATCCTGTTTGGAGATGTTGGAAACAACACCTATGTATTTGATCAAAAGTCTAGTGTTGATTTTGTTTGGGATAGCGGTACAACATCTACTGATATCATTCAATTTGAAGATGATGTGGATAGAGATGACATTGCGTTCTTCTTTAGTGATGATTCGTTTATGTTTGGAGAAGGCATACCTGTATTAAAAGTAGACTATGGTCATGTTACAGGTAGGAATCTCCTTGAAGTTTATGACCACTCTAAGATAGAAGAGCTACGTGTTACTGAAGGTAATTTAACCTATGCATTAGACAGTAGCGATATTAGCAATATTATCAATGAAATCGCAAGTTATAACACTTCACACGCAGATACAATTGACAGTGTGGAAGAAGTTAAGGCTAACGCAGAGTTAATGACTTATATTAACAATAGTTGGAGTTCTGTATAGTCTGGACACATATTATTTTATATACTGCTCATTAATTAAATTTCAGATTACTCTTTTCAGAGAATAGTTTATTTTATTAGATTTAACAGAATTAAATAATCTGAAAAGTATTTTTAAGTTAGTATAGTTTTTGCAAAGGGTCGCTCGCTTTTAGCCGAGCGGCTCTTTTGATTATATTTATTTTTTTATATTTATAAATAAAAGAAATAAATAAAAAAAAAGCTATAATAATCCTTAATTTAGTATATGGACAGTCTGATAGTTGATTAATAAAATAAATTTACATACAATTCAAATGTTACTTCTATAATAAAATAGTTAAGTTTTAACTTTGATAAAGGGCTGATGTTGTGGATACTTTTAATAATTCTACTGTTATAGATATAGTCAAAAGGGCAGAAAACATAAAATTAAATACGTTTGATGATGAAAAGCTACAGCAAAGCTTAAGCTATGGTGCTAATTATCTGGATAATAATATAGTAAAATTAAAAGTTGACGCCCCGAAAGCAGTAAAAATGTGGGTGGAAATTGCTTATAAAGATTCTGCAGTGCCCTTGATGCAGGAGTGTGAGACTGAATTATTAAGGGATTTAAGACAAAATCCTTATGGATATAAAGGTGGAAAAGGCTCGGAAACTGTTATATTTCAGATGGAAGGCAAAAACGGTGAGTTTGAAACTATTGTTCATGCTGTAAGGCCCGGGCTTAAGTATAGATATATTTTTATAAATAATGAAGGTAAGCTGTTAACAAGAAATGATCCGCGCTCAGCGTCATTGCCGTTTGATGTGCATGGTTGGTCAGAAACACTTGATCATAATGCTTTTGAGTGGGGCAAAAAAGAGAAAGACTGGATCAGCGGAAAAGATGCAAGAAGGTTAAGACATCTGGAGGCTGAAGATAAGTACGGTACACCGCCTGAGATGATTATTGATGAAATAAATATAGCTGTTTTGGGTGGATATCAAAATACTAAAAAAAGAATAGATAAAATTGCCGAATTAGGGGTAAATGCTATTGAAATAATGCCTGTTGCAGAGTTTGCGGGTAGATTTAACTGGGGATATGACGGGATAAATAATTTTTGTCCGAAAAGTTCTTATGGAAGACCTGAAGATTTAAAAGATTTAATCAGATATGCTCATGAAAAAGGTATAAGCGTGATTATGGATGTTGTGCCAAATCATATCGGACCTATAGGTTCTGTTCAAGATGATTATGGTCCTTGTTTTGATGAAAAAAAGTCAAGTCCTTGGGGGAAAGCTATTAATTTTGAAGGTCCCGGCAATGAATATATGAAAAAGTATATGGTTGATATGAGTCTTAATTGGCTGGCTAACTACCATTGTGACGGCTTAAGATTTGATATGACAAAATTTATGGAATCTGATATTACTATGAAGTTAATATCAAGTACCATAAGGCAGCATGCTCGTACTAAGGATGCTATATTGATTGCAGAAGACGGAAGGAATTCTAAAAGAATATGCTCACCGCTGTTACCTCAGGAAATTATTAGTCCTATAGAAACAGCTAAAAAAGCTGAAAAAGACCCGTCTGTATTATACAACCTTGGGTACAGCGCTCAGTGGGGATTTGATTTTCAGCATACATTGGAAGCTCTGGTTACTAAAAAAACTATTATGGGATTGAGACCTAGTTTGGTAGATCTGGAGAGTGAGTTTCTTACCGGTGTGAGGAAAGACGATAATCATAACTGGGAAAGGACTTTAGATGAAATTCCAGATCCGCCGCCTAATACTCAGGTTGTATATCATACAAGCCACGATGAAATAGGCAATCGTGGAGCAACAAGGCTTATATTAAAAATACTTTGTACTAAATTAAAACTTAATAAGCGCATTCATGGTGGACAAAAAGAAACAAGCAAGGTCATACTTGAGCTTATAAAAGGAAAAAATACAGCCACAGATATATGGGATTATCGTTTTCAAAGATATATCGGTATAAAAAAACATATTTCTAAAACTGAATTTGAGCATGCGTATAAAAGCGCTCAAGCACTTTATAGACTTGCTACAGGTACTGTGTTTGCATATCCCGGTCCTAAAATGTTTATGATGGGTGATTTGGAGGGTGAGCTTGCTCCTTTTAAGTTTTTTGCGGAATATCCTTTGGCAAATAATACAAATGATTTTTATATAGCCAATAAAGTGAGTAAGGAAAAAGGTTATGACGTTGGAGAGCCCGCATTGAATGATTCTATGCTTTATCAAAAAAAATATACAGATCCTGAACTTAAAGAACACATTCAACACTACTGTTCTGATCTTATAAAAATTTACAAGGAAAACAGGGCGCTTACTAATGTACATAGAATGAAAACCTATGTATATCAGCAAGATGATGTAATGCATGTACATAAGTGGAATAATTTTAACGTAGTTGTGGCTGTTATGAATTTTTCTAATAAAGATTATAATAAATTTAAGTTAAATGAGCTGCCTAGGGGGACTTGGAAGGAAATCATTAATAGCAATGATACCAAATACGGCGGAAACGGAAATCTTCGGAATAATCATTGTTATACGGATGATGCCTATAAACTAAGTATAAAGCTTCCCAAGGAAAGCTTTATACTGTTAAAAAAGGTTGAATAAATAAGTCATGATCTTGTTCCCAAAAAAGAAAAAGCCCCAAAGAGGCTTTTGTCGTAAAGGTTAGAAATAGTTAAATTTACTTAAAAGAGTTTTGAACTTTTTGAATCCATTCAGGAAAAATATCATTAAAATCATCATCAGAAAGTTGAAGTGGTAAAATTCTTTTAGCTCCATATTTTTCCAGCCATTCATCAAAATCCTTGCCTGTTTTACAAAAATGCTCATAAAAAGATTGGCCCAGGGCTAAAACCGCAAAGCTAAGACCAGAAAAATCTAGCCCGGAAGCATCTTTAAGTTCATTATATAAACTTTCAGCATTATCTGGAGGTTCACCATCTCCCCAAGTAGAAGTTATTATCAATACATTTTTAAAATTTGCAAGTTTTTGGGCATTAACATCTTTCATATCAAGCACTTCAGTATTAAAACCGCCATCAGTGAGTTTTGTCTTTGCTTCTTTTGCAAGACTTTCAGAGTTTCCTGTTTCTGTTCCATAAAGTATCTTAATTTCCATATTTATACTCCTTTTGGGTTTTGTTTGCTTACTGTACTTGTCTCAAAATTACCTAATAGCTTATCTTTATAAATGCCAATATAGTTAACGTCATCTATTTTAAAAATCCAGCTCATTGAGTTTGATTCCCCAAGTTGAAGCAGGCAAAAGTTATTTTCATCCAAGTCAAGAATTTTGCCAGTATATCTTGCATTACAGCAGTAATTGAATTGAACTATAACATCAAACCCGCAATCATGAGCTTGTTGTAAATATTTTTTTATCATAATAAAACTCCTCATCAGTTTTAGAAATAGAATTATTAAAATTAAAATTTATTTGCATAATGTATTGTTTTGCTATCCTAACATTTTTGTGAAAATTTTTAATTAAAGAACTTTTATTAAGTCTAGCTTTTTACTCTTTTAGAGCTTAATTTTAGATTTTTCTAAAAAATTGTATTACATTTCATTAAATATAATATAATTAATGAAATATAAAAGATATTATTTATTTTATATTGTACGGCATGCCAAACATTTTGTCAAGATTATAATTAACTGTAAAAAACTTTGAAAAAATTCTTTTGCTACTCATCAATAGTGAGTTTTATAAAAGATTGTTTTTAACCATTTCTATAAATACGTTATAGTCTCTTATATATTCATCAGGATCATAGAGTTTATTAGAAAGAACCATTAAGACACAATCTTTAGAGAAGTCATACATTTCTCTCCATACATTGTTTGCAATGTATAAGCCTTTATTTGGTCTGTCCAAATCAACTTCCATTGTTGCTACGCCATTGTCAAGGTGAATTTTACAAGTTCCGCCGGTACAGACTAAAACTTGTCTGGAGAATCGGTTAGCATGGTTTCCTCTTCTTATACCGTCTATTGTATTATAGATATAAAAAACTCGTTTAAGATCAAAAGGTATATTCATATCTTCTTCAAGGGCAATAAGTTGACCGCGTTCATCTCCCATTACATTAAATTCTAGCACTTGAGCATCAATTTTTCTTTTTTCCAATATTAGCATATTTTTCTCCTTTTGGTGATTTAAGCAGGTTTTTAAAGTATTGGGTTAATTCTACAATTAATAAAAAACAGAAAATAATCAAATGTTTTATATAAAAATGTTATTAAAATTTACTTTGTAATCTGTGAAAACTTTATCAGGAAATTTTAAGGTATGGTAAATCGTTAAAGTATTTTTGAGTAAATCAACAAGAAAAAAACAAAATATCAAGAAATATAAAATTAAATTTATTTAGGTTGTTAGAGAACTTTACTTGAATTGATTTAAATTTATCGAAAATTATATTGTTTTATGTTTTTTTTGTAATAATAATTAAATAAGTTGATAAGATTAATACTACTTTTTATTAGAAATATATAATAAATGATATTTGCTAGAGCTGGGTATAAAATAAGATGAACTCAAAAATTAAATTAATAATTTTAATGAATAACAATAAAAACTACAATTGGCATCACATGTTCATACAAAAAGTAATGCAATTGGATTTTGTAGAATTGATATCTGTTATTAATTGTTCGCAAAATAAGACAAGCTTTGATTTAAAACAAACTATTATTGAATCATATATTGATTTTGAAAGTTTTGTTTTGTCAAAAAAGATGCAGGCAGAGAACTGCTGGAAAAAAATAGACTTAATAGATTATGATACTAAAATTAACTTTTTAGAATGTAAAAATAACGAGGACATAAAAGAAAAATTAAAAGATTGTGATACTGATGTAATATTAAACTTTTCAGACTTAGAGGATTTACCTAAAATATCAAACTTTGGCATTTGGCATTCAAAAGAATTTAATAATGCTATTTCTCAAATTGTAAATAATATTTGTGAGGATGAATATACTCTGGATGCTGAAATTACTGACTTATGTGCAAACACAACAATATTAAGCACAAATATTGGAATAAAAAATTATTTTATATATTTAAATTTTCATAGAATTCTAACAAAATTGATGAATTCAATAATATTTAAGTTAGAAGTACTTTACAAGACAAGAGATTCAAATGCATTAACCTCTAACATAATTGGCGCTGATCAACTTAATGAAATCGAAAGCCTTGCTGGTATTAACATTTTTAAATTGTTTTATAAACTTTCAAAAAATTTGTTTAAAGATATTTTTGAAAGGGCTTTTTATAACGAACAATGGTTCCTGGGTATAAGAGGCAAGGGTTCAAGCTTGAATGATTTCAGCAAGGATGATTTTAGCTTCATCACTCCTCTAAATGATAAAATGTACGCTGATCCTTTTATTATAGAGGAAGATGGCAAGCAAATTGTGTTTATAGAAGAAATGCTTTTTTCTGACAAAAGAGGAGTTTTATCTTGCTTTGAAATTGAAGAAGATGGACAACATACAGAACCTAAGTTGTTGTTAGATAAAGATTATCATCTTTCTTATCCTTTTGTGTTTAAAGACAACGGTAAGTATTATATGATACCCGAGTCTGCACAAAATAATTCAATAGATTTGTATGAGGCTGTAGAATTTCCTTATGAATGGAAATTAAAAAAGAACTTATTTAATAATTTAATGGCTTTAGATTCCACTTTATTATATTGGAATAAAAAATACTGGATATTTTTTAATAAAGTGACTGCAGATTGTATGACATTTGATGAGCTTCATATTTATTACTCAGACTCTTTAGATGGTGAGTGGGAACCTCATGTAAAAAATCCTGTTGTTACTGATTGCAAAACTGCAAGACCGGCCGGTAAGTTTTTTACTCAAGATGGGATGTTGATAAGACCTAGCCAGGACTGCTCTGTTCGCTATGGATATGCACTTAACTTTAATAAGGTTAAGTTATTAACAGAAACAGAATACCAAGAGTCGCTTATAAAAAACATAACACCGGAGTTTGTTGACAACAACCTGGCTGTTCATACATTTAACAACAGTAATAAATATGAAATTATAGATTGTATGACTCATATTAACAAATAATTATACATGTGTTTTGTAATGTAATTTAAAATTTTAAATAGTTTTTTATAAGATTTTTTGTTAGTATTTAAAAGTAAATTATTCGGTTAACCTAAAATTTTTACGTAAGGTGATTTTAAATGAAAAAGATTATTTTAATGCTACTATTACTATTTTTTAGTTGTAATATAGTAAATGCCCTAAAGGAAGAAGGCAAGGTTTATAACGTAGATGCTTTAGAAGGTAAAATCATAAAAAATAAAAACATTATGAGCAAGCATTTTACTGCAAGGAAATATATCTTAGGACCTAATGACCAGATAAATATTTCATTTTTAGGGGTTCCTGAATTTGATAAGACTAATTTAAGGGTTCAACCCGACGGATATATTACACTGCACTTTAGTGAACCTATTTATGTATCAGGTTTGACAATTGCAGAGTTGCAAACTTTGTTGAACAAGAAATACAAATACTTTCTGGAAAATCCTGTTGTTTCAATTACTCTTGTAGAAACCAGGCCATTTGTAGTTTATGTAAATGGGGCTGTGTTTAATCCCGGTAGTTATGAAATAAATACAAATCCGTCAAGAGAAAGTATGATCACTAATCAAAGACACGATACTAAAATTGAAAGAAAAACACCTTTGTTATCAAATATTTTGGTAGCAGCAGGGGGCATCAATTTTGATGCTGATATTGAGCATATAAAAATCACCAACTCAATAGAGAAAACCGAATATGAAGTAAATCTAATGAAGATGCTCCATGGTAGCGGATTTAAGCAAGATATTTATTTGACTGCCGGTGATACCGTAACTGTGCCAAGGTTGCCAACCACATTTGCTGTTGATGATGAAACTTACAAAAAATATGCCAGTGCAACTTTTTCACCCCAAAGGGTACCTGTAAAAGTTTATGGCTACGTTAACAGTCCGGGTGTGATTTTCTTGGATCCCGCTGTTACGTTAAATCTTAATTCTGCGATTACCTCTGCAGGAGGGTATTTGGCTAACGCATCATATGCACCTAAAAAAATCTTTTTAAGCAGGGTTGATCAAGATGGTAAATTAGTAACAAAAGCATACAATCCAAAGAGTAAAGATGTTTTGTTAAGACCCAATGATATTATTTATGTGCCTGAAAAAACAAGGCCTCTTGTTGGAAAAGCAATGGATTATATGACCAGAGCTATAACTCCGGCAAATACACTTGCTGACACCTATAATAACTGGGCCTTAATGTTTAAGCCCAAAAGATATCAGGTTAATTTTTAATTGATTACTTTAATTTGAATTAAGAAAAGGGCGAGCAAAGCGAGCCCAAAAAAGATTTAGATTGACGTACTCAGAGATTAGGATGCGGAAATATGAAAAAACAAAGTCGAGAATTATTATTAATAAAAAAGGAGAAAAACCTGCTTATAGCAGGGGCTATATTTGGTGTACTGCTCTTTGCAGCATATTACTTGTTTGCTTACATACCTTTATTTCAAACAAAAACAAAAATACTGGTAAGAAATATTCCTAAACAAAATATGATGTTTACACAGGTCGAAAATCCCTTAATGCGATCAGAAAGTGGCTTTAGTAACCCATTATTTAATATATTACAAATTTTTGGTTCTGATAGGCTAGCACTCAGGGTTTATGATAAATTGAGCGAAAACTATCCGGAGGATATGAAAAAATTTAAGCTTAAATCCAATAAAAAATGGCCCAAAGTTCAAAATAAAAAGTTGTTAAAAGCTAAAATAGAGCCATCAACAGATATTTTGAAGGTTACTTTTTCCTGGGTTAATAAAGATACTGCCCTCGATGCCTTGAATGTTATTATTACAGAATTTAAAGCATTAAACCTGGAAATAAGAAAAGAAGTTGAGAAAAGACAAAAAAAATATATTAACAAGCAATTAGTTGATATTGAAATTAAATTAAATGATGTAAGAAATAAAATAAAAAATTACAAGTTAGACCATTATGCTTTTAATATTGAAAATGAATTGGCTGAACTAACAAGAGCAAGAGTTGATCTTGAAAAGAAAGCTGAAGTTTTAAGAAGTACAATAGCATTTGAAAATCATAAACTTGCGGATTTATCCAGACAGCTTGGCTTTAAAGATGCAAAAGAAGCATTAAAGGCAACTGCTATTGGGGAAGATCGATATCTTATTAACTTACATAACGATTTAACAAAAGCAGAGCAAGAATATGCACGTTTAAGAGCAAAATACTCTGTTAACTATCCTGAAGTTAAATCAACAAAAAATCAAATCGAAGTTATTAAAAAAAATATAGAAGAAAGACAAAAAGAAACTCTTCAAAACGTAATAATAAAAAGAGGTATCTACGATAAGCCTTCTCAAGATCTTGTAACAGATATGGCTAGAGTTCAGTCTGACAGGATTGCGCATATTGCTGAATTAAAAATACTTGAAGTAGGTGTTAATAACTTATTGAACAAAGAGGCTGAGTTACCTACAAAACAAGTTGGCTTGGAAAATTTAAGAAAAAAAGAATCTGTTTTAGCTGATGCTTACAATAGAGTTAAGCAAAGACAGCTAAACGCAATAATGAATGAAAATGAGATAGTTGACAATATTGTACTCCTAAGTGAAGGATCCGCTCCTAAGCCGGCATTAAGGTCTTTGGCTTTAAAGGGTATTATATTTGTGGTATTTGGTGTTATATTAGCTGCAAGTATCGCTTATATTAAACAAGAATTACAAAATAAGTGGCTTAATTCTAAAGAAATCGAAGATTCAACCGGTAAAAAAGTTATTGGTGTAATCCCTTGGGTTAAAGGTCATTATTCCGGGCAGGAAGTTACACTGGATAATGATAGTTTGTTGGGTTTATCTTATACAAATATAACCAGGAACTTGATTACCTTGTCTTATAAGGAGCAAATTCATTCTGTGTCTTTTGTATCAACTGTAGACAGAAGAAATAATTCTACTATTATTCCTAATATTGCTGCTAATATGGCAAAACTGAACAGATCAGTTGTTCTTGTAGATACTGACTTTTCTATTGATAATAAAATGTCAGAAATACTTGGTGCCAGCGACAAGAGTTTTGATTTAGTTGATATTATTGATGAACTAAACAAGGTAACAAGATTCTCTAAAAGTGTTGATTTAAAATTATTAAATGATGTTATTAAAAAGGCTATAGTGCCTATAACAATCAAGCTTGAAAACGGTGAGGCTGTTAAGTTTGATTATTTATATTCTAAAAAAGAGATAAATAGTTTATATGATTACCTTGCAACAAAAGGATTTGAAGAAGTTCTTAACTACCTCAAGAAGACATATGAGTTCGTTCTTATTGATTCGCCTACACGTCCTGCTTTCTATCCTGAAGTACAGACTATTAGCAGTATGTCTGACGGTGTGATTATTCTTTCTGCTATGGAAACTAAACGTAACGAACTTTTACAAGTTATTGATACTATAGAAGACTCTTCTGCTAAAGTAATGGGTGTTTTACCAAGAGAAATAAACTCTGAATTGCAGAAGCATTTTGAGCAAAAAAGTTCAAAAGAGTTAGTATAATTAGTTGCAGTTTATAATTGCATTCTACAAAGAAACTTGAGGCTATAATTAATGAATTCTTTTGATGCTGGACGATTATTAAAAATATTGGTTATAATTGCATCTTATATAGTACCGTTCATTTGTTTTCTATTGTTAGATATAGGTGACAGATTTGACCCAATGCTTTTTTATCTGGTTATGCTTATTGCATTTCCAACATTGGTGTTATTATTTACAAAGGCTCTAAAAGACGAGTTTATTCCGTATATTTTATTGCAGTTAATTTTTATATTTATTTTTGTCGGTAACAAGTTGCCTTTGCCGGGTTTGTTTAAGCCTTATATTTTAATATTTGGGCAAAGTCTTGTTATTGCAAGCTATTATATGGTTACTAATTTCAAATTCCTTTGGAAAAATCATATTCCTTTTAGGCTGTTATTTATATTTTTAATCTGTAATATACCTTATTATCTTTTTTATCATTCAGATTTTCGATCAACCAGCTTAACAGCGGCTTATGATTATGCTGAATTGATGAGGAATTTAAAATTAATTTTATCTATGGGATATACTCCGATATTTAGGTCATTTAGCGGTGCAGAGACAAAGATGGTTATTTATTTAGCCAGTTTGTCAGCGCTAGTGTGCTTTACAGTGCCTTTAATGCTGTACAATAAGCTGCAAACTATAAATGAAGTAAACCAAAGAATTTTAAAAGTAATTAAATTTACTATTTATGGATTTATATTTCATTTTATAGCTGTAGTGATTTGTTTGGCGTTGGGCTTAAGCCAGATAGGATTTTTTGGAGGGCGACTTTTAGGTGATTTTATCGGAGATATTGGTCTTGGTTTTCACCTGTATATGTCTATTTTTGCGATAATTCTTTTTGGCTATAGAATTTTTTTGAATCGTCATAACCTTGTGCCAGAGGGTAAGAAAAAATTCTATAATCTTTGCCTGGACTTTTTTATGCTTGTCTGCTGGTCTTTGGTTGTTTTACATATAAACAAGACTACTATTATTCTATTAAGTCTTTCGTTTATAAGCATTTATTTATTTTCGATGTTTTTATCAGGCGAAAAACTTGATTTTGAGTTTTTAAATGAAAAAATACTAAAAAAAATAAAATATCTTATAATACCTGTTATAGGCGGATTTACGTTTATAATGACAAACATGGACTTTGTCGATAAAATTTCTTATAACTTAAGCGAACGATTTTCCAGCCACGGGACATTAGATTTGCGCCAGACAATGTGGCATTACTTTATAAACGAATGGGTTCAAGAGCTTAATGTAATAACCTTTTTGTTTGGGCATGGAATAGACAAGGCAAGGGAGCTATCTTTCTTTTTGACTTATATACTTGCCGGTAATGACTTCCACCACAATCATATACATAACTGGTACCTAGATGTCTTTTATGATTATGGTTTTGTGGCTCTTTTATATTTTGGGGCATTGATTTATATTGGGTTTGATAACATAAGGGTACTGTTTAGCAAAGATGCAGATGGTGATTTAAAGCTTTTTAGTTTAATTAGCCTTGCTTTATTATTCTTATTTTTGTTTTACCATATGACAGACTGTTTAAGAATCCCTATGTCAATATTATTCTTTGCTCTTATGGGATTTTTGGAAGCTACAAAATATGCTTATAAAACAAAGAAAAAAGAGTTACCGTTAGTTGAAAATAAAGGATAAACACGATGATAAAGTTTTTGGACCTGAAAAAGATTAATGAACAGTATGAAGCAGAAATAAATCAAGCTTTTGAAAGCTTTTTTAAGTCTGGCTGGTATATATTAGGCAATAGTGTAAAAGCTTTTGAAAAAGAATTTGCTAAATATTGCGGAACTAAATACTGTATTGGTGTTGCTAGCGGGCTTGATGCACTGATACTTATTCTTAAGGCTTATGACTTTGAGCCTGGTGATGAGATCATTGTACCTGCAAATACTTATATTGCTACGATTTTGTCAATTTCTCAGAATAATCTTAAGCCGGTATTAGTGGAACCTGATATCAATACTTATAATATTGACCCTGCTAAGATAGAAGAGAAAATAACTGATAAAACCAAGGCTATTATGGTTGTTCATCTTTATGGACAGACTGCACAAATGCAAGCTATAAATGAAATAGCTAAAAAACATAATTTAAAGGTTATTGAAGATTCTGCTCAGTCACATGGAGCTATTTACCAAGGTAAAAGGGCTGGTAATTTATCTGATGCGAGCGGATTTAGTTTTTACCCGGGTAAAAACCTTGGGACCTTAGGTGATGGCGGTGCTGTTACTACTAATGATGATGAACTTGCTGAAAAAATAAGAGTGCTTAGAAATTATGGATCTGAAGTTAAATATAAAAATAAGTATAAAGGCATTAACAGCAGGCTGGATGAATTACAGGCAGCTATACTAAGCGTTAAATTAAAGAATCTTGATGAGGATACGCAAAAGCGTAGAGGCATAGCTGAGTATTATTTAAATAATATTAAAAATCCTAAAGTTATTTTGCCTATGGTAACTGAGGCTGAGTCTCATGTTTGGCATCTTTTTGTGGTTAGAACAGATGAGAGGGAAAAACTGCAAGAGTACTTAAAAGAAGATGATATACAAACTATGATTCATTATCCGATTGCCCCTCATAAGCAGAATGCTTATAAAGAGTGGAATTATAGAAGTTTACCTATCACAGAGCAGATACATGATGAGGTTCTTAGTTTACCTATTAGCCCTGTTATGACTTTGGATGAGGCAAAGGTTGTTGTTGACACTATCAATAATTACTAAGTAAAGAGTTTTTCATAATACAAAACTTATGAGTTTTTTTATTATAACAGAAACAATTATAACGCAAACGACAGGCAATTACCTGTCATCTGAACTGCGTTAAAACACAGCGAGTATATTAAAATATCAATTTATATTACATTAAGTCATTTATAAATATGACACCATATTTTTTGTTGAGTCAAGTGTTTTTTTTATTGTTTGAGTTTAAAAAAACATTAAACTTTATATCTCTTTTCTTTCAACTGCCTCGACTCTAAAGCATTTAAAACTAAGTGCGGCGCCAAAAGCCTCCTCGAATCTAACACAAATATATGGCGTCAAAGGTTCGCCATTTTTTAATAAGCCTCTGGGCTCAAGGCTAAAATCAAGATCATATAATGCACTTTGGGGGTTATACTCTTCCATTTTAATATCTTCACAATCATGGAATTTTAAAACTGCTATATAAGGTGTTTTAAGGGCGCATAGCTTAAAAGAAGCAGTTATTTACCGGTCCAATCCATATATTTTCATCAGGGCGGACATCACCTTGCCATATGTTTAAATTATCAACTTGTGCATCATGAAAGTTAGGCCAGTTACCATTATCTGGGATTAATTGGCTGTTTTTTATATCTTTTATTGGATCGAAATCTTTCAATTGATTTCCTTTTAAGTTAATCCATGACTAAATAATAAGCTTAGAAGATGTCTTAAGCATTCTTCATTGGTTGATGGATTGGTTAACGTAGCCCTCAGATAAATAATATCGTTTAAAGAAGTTAGTGTAATCATTGCCTGGCCTGAATTGTTAACTCTATCGCGTAGATTAAAGTTGATTTCATTCAACTGCTCATTAGTTAAACTGCTACCTTTAGGCGCATAGCGGAAACAAATAATGTTGAACTCAGGATCATTAGCCGCCTCAAAGAGTGGACTTTTGTTAATTTGATTATAAAAATATTTGGTCATTTTATGCAAATATTCGTATTTCTCTGCAAAAAAGTCTGTACCATAAGCTAAAAGACAGCCCCATAACTTAAAAGCATCTGCTCTCTTTGTGCACTGTAAAGAATACTTGCTTAATTTTATAATTTCTTCTGTATCATTGTATAGATAATGAGCCTCTATATCATCAAAGCAGGATTTAAGTGTATTTTCATCTTTTACAAAGAACATTCCCATACCAGAAGGCATAAACATCATTTTATGGCCATCAATAGATATTGAATCTGCTTGATTTATGCCTTCAATAAGATGGCTCATGGCTTTTGATAAAATTAAACTGCCACCGTGAGCAGCATCAATATGTAACCATATATCATGTTTTGAGGTTATTTTATGTAGTTCAGTCAAGTTATCAAAACTTGATGTGGATGTTGTGCCGGCATTTGCAAACATAATAAACGGCTTAAGGTTTTTAGCCATTAAATCTATTATAATTTTTTCTAATTCTGCCGGGCTTGTCTTGAAATTTTCATCACACGGTACTTTTATAATATTTTCTGACTTTATTCCTCCGACAAAAGCGTTTTTCTTAACAGAATAATGCGATTCTTCAGGACATAATACAACTGCATCAGATAAGTCATTATCAGGAAAATATTTATTTCTTGCGCAGACTAAGCCCATTAAGTTAGATATAGAGCCTCCGCTTGTTACAGTTCCGCCGGATTTACTATCATAGCCTATTTTTTGAGTTAAAAAGCTTATCAATTCTTGTTCTATTAATGTCATAACCGGTGACATTCTTGATACAACAAGACTTTGATTTAAACTGCTTATCACATAATCCAACATTGCAGCCAACGGTAATACAGGTGGTACCTGGTGACCCATATACATAGGGCTTTGCAAGTTATTAGAGTAAGGCAAAATTATATCTTTTATTACCTTATATAAAGCTTCATCTCCTGCACCTTGCTCAGCAAGGAGTCCTTGAATTTGTTGTTTAATCTCGTGCTTTGGCAGGTAGTTTAAAACAGCTTTTTCTTTTGCCTCAGTACAATGTTCTTCTAATAAATTTAGTATTTTATTTTTTATATCATATTCACAATAGTTCATAATTAAATCATAAAATAAACAGTGCCACTTGTGAAATACGCAATGCAGAAATTAATTATTTTAACTAAAAAAATTTACATTGTAGAGTTTTACTATCTGTTTTTAAACTAGAGTTATTTGGGTTTTATTTTAAAATCAATTTAAGTAATACCAATTTGCAAACAAAAAAGTATTAATATATAATGACTTCTATAGTTAATTAGCTATAGGAGAAGTTATGAGGCCTAAAAAGCAGTTTCCAAAA
>JANQLL010000012.1 GCA_028280605.1 Candidatus Gastranaerophilales bacterium | reverse complement strand
TTTAGAGCAGCAAACTCAAATCGAAGATCAGGCTTCCAAAATCAATCAGTTGGAGCAAAGACTAGCCAATATTGAAAGATCACTAGGTACTTCAAAGCGTAAGGAAAGTGCAAATGCGCCTGCTGCTTTCAATAATGTAAAACTTAGTCAAAACCGTCCGAATCCTTTTAGCGATGTCACCACTATTGACTATGAAATCCCAATGGATGCAACGAATGCTTCACTGGATATCTTTAGCATGGATGGACAGCTATTGAGATCATATAATATTGAAGGAGGACTTGGCACACTGGAAATTCGTTCCAACGAACTACAAAGCGGTACTTATGTTTATGCAATCAATATTAATGGTACCAACATGGCTACTAATATTATGATTATCCAGAAGTAAACAGTCGCAAGGCAACAGGTAAGCAATAATCGCCTGTTAAAAAATCAGCAAAGCTCCGCAAGCTACATTTGACTTAAAACTTATAAGACTTATAGCTATTTACATTCAGTGGTCTTTATTTTCCAAGTTTTAGTCAATGTATTTAGACCATAATATAGCACAGTATTTTAGGATATCCCGGCATTTCTTTTTGTCGGGATATCTTTTTTATGTTCTATTGAGCATAGTATATTTTAAGTTCTCTAAAAAATATTTTTTTATAACCTAGTGCATTGTTGTTTTCTATTTTTTTAATTACTTATTTTGTATCAGAAAGTAAAAATATACTCAACAGCACTAATTAAATTTAAACCCACAGCACTGCTAAAAGTATTTTGAATAAACAAAAATCTGTTTTTAGTTTCATTCACTGGGCTAATCAAAATTCAACTAAGAATCTTACTTAGAAACCCAAGCAGTTTTACTTCAATTTATAAATAGTTTTTCTAGCGAGAAACTATGATTCCAACATCAAGGAGAGATATTGTTTTGATCATTTGATTAAAACAGAGAGCTATTTATTTTTTAAAACTCTAATGCTTAATTAAAAGCTAATTTTGGTTTTCGAATTAATTGTTCCGAATTCCAACTAAAATATAATGCTAAAAATGAAGTAATATTAATAATAAAGAACTGATTTACTATTTGATCTTAAAAGCGCTAGAGCGTGTTTGGATTTTGTTCTTTGTTCGAGAATAGTCAATTTTTAGATTAAACAAAGCTTATTTTGAGGTGCATACGGGTAAGGTACGTGCCGAAAAATAGCTGAAGTGTAAGCTGAAAAGTGGCATTTGCAGACCGATTAATAATTTCCAAACAGGTTCTTAATATCAATGTTCGACAATTTTTATTTATTCCCGAACTACTTGATATAACTTTTAAATGATCTGATATTGTTCTGCTAATACTCCATAAATAAATCAGTTCGATCAATATTTATAAGATTTATCATCGCGCGATAAACCTGAAGGCTAAATGTCTTCTACTTTAATCCTATTTTTCAATTTTTAAAGAAACAATTATTAACAATGAAAAAACATTTTAAATTTCTCCTCTTCGCAAGCTTAATGTTTTCTTTTTCATTTTTCACTACAGCACAGAATGTTGCGGACTATCCCGATAATGCTGCAGGTCCCGGATTACAAAACGTAAGAGTTGGATTCCAAACCGGAAATGCACTTGGTCTTGGAGATAATCGCAATACTTTTACCGGAGCTTTTGCCGGTGCTGGTATCAACAATCATGAGGGTAATAGCTATTACGGTTATGAAGCCGGCCTGGATCATAATGGAGCCCTGAATACCTTTCTCGGAACCAGAGCTGGTGTCAGTGGGACTTCCGAGGGATCTGTTCATATCGGTTATGAAACCGGTAGTGGAAGCTTCGGAGCGACTAATGTATTCATAGGCATTAAAGCAGGAGCCGGACGTGGTAACATCAATGATAAGCTTTATATTAACGTCGGCAGTGACATCCCCTTAATTTATGGTGATTTCAATAGCAATGTTGCAGGAATTAATACGGAAGCACCTTTAAGTACTTTTGATGTAAGAGGTGCCAGTCTCTTAGTAACAGATGTAGCAACAACCGCGGCTACTTTTCCGACCAGCCGTGCTACCGGACTCGGACAAGCAGGTGGCCCCGGTGGAGGTTCTTGTAATCTATACGGGTTTAGATCTCAGACTAATCTAA
>JANQLL010000219.1 GCA_028280605.1 Candidatus Gastranaerophilales bacterium | reverse complement strand
TACTAATTTCCATTCAACAAAGTATTAAT
The DNA here is from genome assembly GCA_028280605.1 of Candidatus Gastranaerophilales bacterium. Classification (GTDB taxonomy): domain Bacteria; phylum Cyanobacteriota; class Vampirovibrionia; order Gastranaerophilales; family JANQFW01; genus JANQFW01. Next base: position 9,966 of record JANQLL010000219.1, on the reverse strand, counting down.
AACAAAAATTACTTAAGTAAATTAAATTGATTCATCAATACTTTGTTGATGACAGAAAGCTTTTTGGTATAAGGAGTAATAGACTCTGCCAACTCGCTTGGCCATAATATTTTAAAATCACCCTTCTTAGCATTTAAGGTACAAATATTTATTAAAAAAAGGAGAACTATAAATGCTAAAAATCAACAAAAACAACAATTATAAAAATTTTAATCAAATGCTTTTACAGATAAGGATAGCCCAAATACCCTCTATCCCTTCTAAAAAAGGTAACACCAGTATTGACACCAGTCTGATATCTTATCAAGTTGCACTTGCATTAAAAGCCACAGCTTTGGTTAACATTAGATTTACAGGAAAAGCTGAACAGGTTAATTTTTTACAAAACAAAATTACTGAAATAATAGAAAATGATAAAACAAGAGCTATTCCAGTAATTCAAAAAATCAATTCAGATTTTATCAAAGAGATAATTGATAAAATATCAGAAAACCCTGACAAACCTATATTAATAGGCATAACTGGTGCATCTGCCTCCGGCAAATCAACTATCACAAAAATAATTACCGACAAAATCAATAGCGTACTTCAAGAGTCGACTAAGAACGATCAAATGCTACCAGTTGCAGTTATAAGTGGAGATAATTATTATCATGAGATATCAGGGGACGTTACTAAGGTAGGTGGCATTATGAATTTTTTAGCAGAAGAGGATAATGACCTTAATTCACCTAAAGATGTTAATATTAAAAGAATGAATGAAGACTTAATGTCACTAAAGGAAGGAAATGAAACAAACTTGCCAACTTATAGCTTTAAGACTTTTGAGTCTAACCCTGAGGGCTTAAAACAAAAGCCTGCACGCTGCATTATATCAGAAGGTATATTTGCGTTGCATGATACAGTAAAAGATGTTCATGATGTTAAAATTTTTATTGATGCTCCCGAGGATATTATAACTGCTAGGTGGTATGAAAGAGCCCCAGGAAGAGGCTTTAAAGAAAAAAAATCTCAAGATAATGTCTTCAATAAAGTAAATACTCGAAAAAAAGAATACATAGAGCCAACAAAAGAATTTGCTGACATTGTTATCAATGGCCATAGCAAACAAGAAGATATCGAATCAGTTACAAACGAAATCTGCAATGCAATACAACAACGTATGAAGAATAGAAAGGAATAAAAGTTTTTTTCTTCATTACTCACTCCTAACATCTCATAGGAGAAAATTCTTTTCTAATATATCTCTTACTTACGAACAAGGTAGTATTATTTCCCCACAAAAATCTAATAACACTGTACGTACTATTACCTTAGTAATATTTTTGTGATAGTGGAACTTCTTAAGCTACGGAAGTACAAATATACGTAAAAATGAAAAAACACCTGTGGCATACCAAAATTTCATTACAAAAACTGTAATTTTTATAGCATTTTAGAGCCATTTAGTTAAATATATGCATTTTTTTAGTAGTTTTTGTTTTTTAATATATAATTAAAGTTAGTGTGTGATCATTGAGTAGATTTATAAAATAAATTTATAAAAAGTTAATTAAGGATGTTTTTAATGGAATTAAATGAAATTATAGAGAAATTTCAAGGGTATAAATTGTCCAGAAGTGATTTAACGCCTTATGAAAGTTGGGCCATGAATTTTTTTCATGATAAGTTCCAAGTTTCTTCGCCTTTTTTAAATGTAACAATGCAATTGGATATAACTAAGGCAAGGCAAAATTATTTGGATAATTATAAGCCTCTTACTGATGCATCTTTTACTGCGTTCATTACCTGGAATTTATTAAATTCATTAGAAAAACAAGATTGCTTTAGTTACAGACGTTTAAACGATGAGTGGTTTAGGTTTGAAAATTTGCCGATTTATATTCCTGTTTTAGTAGGAAATGAGTTTAGATTCCAGGAACTATTTTTAGAAGATGTAATGAGGGTCGACTGGGAAACTTTTGCCTACAAGTATACGGATGGCATTAATAGAGTAAGAAATAACTTGGATAAATTCAAGGTGATAAGTCCTATAATATTTAATTTAGCTACTCATGTGGGTAATTTATCGTATTTGAATTTTACGGGTTTTACATTGCATGGTGTGCATGCAACAGGTCGAAACTTGTTTTATTTCGGTCAACGAACAGAGTCTGATGGTAAATGGAATCAACCGCTAAATGTGACGATTGATCATTCTACTGCTGATCCTTATGTGTTAAATTTATTAATTCAAGATTATATGCATGGGTTAGTTCAATAACCATATGAGATTACTTATAGATTTATTTTCTTTTTTTTCTCTTTTTTTTATTCTTTTTAATAAATTTTTTTGCATTATCTACAGATATTCTGGCTAGTGGCTTTCTGGTTTGGTTGTCATAAAAGACTAACCAATGCTTTCTTTTTGGGTTATCAACAGAAAATGACAGTTTTCCTATCAACCTTGAATTGGGTGATATTTTTCTGAACCATAAGTCTGTATTCTGAAAAGGTGAAGCATAATAAACAGATTTGTAATCGTTTACCAGCGCCATGTCAAAACTGCTGAAGCTTTTTCCTGTACTGTTGTCTATGTCTAGTTGCAAGGTTATTGTGTTTAATTCTCCAAAAGGATCTTTTTCTATTTTATAATCCTTAATGAATACTTTTAACCCCTCTAGAATTTTTTCTTCTTCTTGAAATGCTTCTTCGACCATTACAGGTAGTTTTAGCTCTTCTACAATTCTTACTTTTATTTGATCACCTGGAGCTAATAGGACTTGTTTGCCTTTTCTTGCCACAGATGCAGTTGCTCCTACTAATACTCCTACTCCGGCACCTCCGGCGAGTGTGTATCCGTTGCTGGCAATTGCTGCTCCCAGCCCCAGATGTTTAAGTGCTAATATTCCTCCAATAACACCTCCGGCAACAGTAATTGCAGCATCTTCCAGAACAACCTTTGCTGCAGATGTCACTGCATGTCGTTTGGTTGTCATTGATGCTTCTATTGGAATTTGTCTACCATTGGGTGTGACTATGTAGTCAAAATCAAGCCTTATTGATGCATTTCGACCGAGTCTCTTTGAGTCTGTAACTTGATTAACCGTGCCATGGGCAACAGACCCTGAAGGTATGACTACTCCTTTTTTTAGATTTAAATCGTCGGTTATTTCTGCATAAAACTCGTCACCTTTTTCGGTAAATGTTGTACTAAGTACAGAGGATACTGTCATTTTTAAGACAGTTCCTTTTTTAACTTTTTCAACTTCGCCGGTAAAAAGGTTTTCAGGATCTTTTTGTTGGTCGTTATATTGTATTCCACTGTGAATAACAGGAGATTTGACCTCCTGTGCAATGCATAATAAATTTTGATATATGAGTATATTTAGAGCTAGTATAAGTATTAATATTTTTTTCATAAGTCCCTGCAGTCCAGTTGTGTTATGTTTAAAATTTGTCATCTTGGCTTGGTGTTTGAAAGTTAGATTAATATTTTCTTACTTTAATATAATAATTGAATAATGGAAAATAGTCATCACTAATCCGGTTTAAAAAATAAAAAATGACTAGGGACATAAATTTTTTATTTTTTTATTAAATTGTTAAACAGGGATTAATGATTTCAACATTCCTTCACCTTTGAGAGTTATTGTATTATTTAATTGGGAGTCTTTGCCCTCAAAGATAATCTCTACTTTGTTTTCGGTCTTATCCACAGAAACTTTTATCTTTTCTTCTTTTATATCTTTAATAATTTTATTATCCAAAATCGTGGTCTCCAATTATTAAAAGGGAATAAACTTTTGAACTTCTAACAATACTAATATAACCTATTTTTTATATTTTTCAAGTCTAAACTTGAGAATATACAATTGAAAATGGAATAAAAAATTTTTTTTGTTGCCTTAATATAATAAAACCATTTGGCTGTAATAAATTTCACAATTGTATTATTTTTTTTACTTATTAACTGTGCATGTATAAATAAAAAAATGTATAAAATACTTTATTTATTAGCATCAGGTACTCTTCTAACGGTTAAGCATTTTGTTTTATAGTGCATTCTAATCCGTTAACATTTACTCGTATATTATTTTTATGACTCGTGGATTTTGAAATTTGTTCTATCCAGCCTATTGGTTCTAAATTCAAACTTACTCTAGTTACATCTCCTATCAATCGAGGGTCTGTACTCGAAGGGATGCACCCATTGTTTTCTATCATAATCCTTCTTAATGCTTCTCTCATTCTGTTATCTTTCATGACAATTTCTATCTGAGGTATTCTTTCCCTATCAAATTTAGCTCGTTTTACAATTTCTACGGCATGATTTACAGTATTTTTTACATCATAAAGCCTGTCTTCACAATATCTAGCTCCAGCTTTTGCTGATTCTTCCAGCTCTGCAAAATTTATATTAGACGTTGAGAGTTTTGCCTTTAATCTTCCAATGTTATCAGCTATGGTAGAATTACCTTTTATATGTTGCTTTAACTGTTGAATGCCTGGATCTTCTATAGCTGCTTTACTTATCGCTTTTTCTATATCGGATAATTTTACACTGTTACTTATATTATCCGGTAATGCTCGAGTTATACTGTCTATTATCCCCTTTATTTCTTCTCGTATATTAGGGTGGAAATTGAAATGTTTGTGTAGGTTCTCTTTTATATTTGATATAGTACCGCTTAAGAACTGATTTAATACGCCGGATGCGTATTTTTCTTCAGGGAAGATAATATCTATTTTCTTGCCTAGGGAGCATCCTCCACTGGTTATATACTTTAAATAGATGCCAATTTCGTCAGGATTTGTTAGTCGTGTTTTTCCTTTGATCTTTAAATATTCAGTAGATCCTTTTTTTGAAATTTTAAATATTTTTTTAAAAAAGTTAGGTAACTCACCGTTGGCAGCATTACTTAAGCTATTTTTTATGTATTCTGTGGCTAAATTTAAATAAGTTGTTGTTGATACCAAATAATTGCCAGTAAAAGACTTGCACTTATCCATATTTGCTTTTATGCCGATTTGTTTTGATTTTCCTATAAAAAATCCGGCTGCGGCAGTTATTCCTGCACCAGCGATGACAAACGCTGTGGTTATTCTTTTTTTTGCACTTGTTGCTGAGTTTTGAATCAATTGTGATGCATTATTCAAATAAGCCGGGTTCAAGCCGAGAGCAGCTGGATCAGTTGACTGAAATTGGTTGTTACCCAAGGGTTGATTGTTAGGCATGGAGCCTGGGTTCATCATTGGTTGATTGTTTAGTGAAGGACCTTGGGGAATTATTGGTAAGCAATTAGTTATATTGATAGGTAAATCTTGTGGAGGAGGTGAAGGTACATTGGCAAGTTGCCCAAGGGGGATTGGGTTTTGATTTAAATTTGTTCTATCTGCATTTGAGTTAATGAACTCGGCTTCTGGATAATTTTCAGGCACAAATGCTGGCAGAGGTTTACTGGCAAGAAGCGCATCTGTTTTTCTAGGTATTCTTTTCTGTTTTTCTCCTGATAATGCTATATCTTCATCATCCATACCCACATCGTTACCTGGTATACCGGGAGGAGGCATCATTCCTGGTGGCAGTGGACCTGGCACAGAGAAAGAAGGATTCATATTTTGAGGAGGAGGCAGTGTTGGAGCTGCTCCTATCGGTGATTCTTGCTGGAAATTAGGTGGTATGTAAAGGGAATTGACGAACTGTTGGGATTGGTTATCCTTTTTTTTCATTCTTCTTTTTTCAAGAATTTCTGCGGCTATATTGCTATTGCCCTTATTGTCAAATCCATCGTGAAGCACCCCTAAGTCTTCATTGTTTTCAGCACTTCCAGAGGGTGGTAATTGACTGAGAAAAGTATTGTTTAAGTCAGTACGCTTTATCCCTTGGTTGGGATCAGGCATGGGCATGTGGGGATTGTAGGGTTTATGATTTTGTAGTTGCAGATCTTGGTGTAGCGGGATAGGCAGCTGTGCTGGCGGGGTTGGTTGCTGTGTATTAACACTACCAAAACTATTAAGCTTTTTGACCTTAACATCTGCTTTGTTAGTGTTTACTTTATTATTATTTTTTGTTTTTACAGCTGGATTGTATTTTGTTAGCATGATTTATCCTGAATTTAAAAATGCTTTCATAAAATATAAATACAAACATGAGTATTTTTGCTAGTTATCTGGCAAAATGTTGCGTTATATAAAGATTGATTGATGCTGTTTTTTTTGAGTAATTAGGGTTCTTGGGTTTAAGCTTTTTTATTATATTATTTTATTAAGTTTTAAAATTGGATACATGTTGAGATACTTATTTTAGCTTTTTACATGGATTGTAGTTAACTGCTATATTAAAAACAAATAAGGTTTAGGTGGAACTTAATTCACCCTTCTCAAGTCAACTTAAATAATAAAAAAAATGTATTGTTTTTAAATTTTTTTGAATAATAGATATGTTTTGGATAAAATATTAAACAAGAAGATGAACAAATAGAAGAGGTTAAATAATAGTGGATTTTGTTGCAATAACAGTTGAATTTTTAAAATTTCTGGCTGATATAACTGGAAGTTATGGATTAGGAATAGTATTATTTACATTAGTTATTAGGGCTGCAATGTGGCCATTGAGCTTTTCTCAGCAGAAAAGCATGAAAAAAATGCAGGAATTAGCTCCAAAATTAAAGCAGCTGCAAGCACGGTACAAGAATGATCCTCAAGCTATGCAGATGAAGATGATGGAATTCTATAAAGATCATAAATTTAACCCACTGGGAGGATGCTTGCCAGCTGCGATGCAGTTACCTGTATTCTTATTACTCTATGCGGCATTAATGAGCCCTCAATTCATGGAGTTATCCGGCAATTCATCTTTTATGTTTATAGGTAAATTAAGCTCTACCTTAAGAGATAGAGCAGGCGTTATTGGAGATGCTAAATTTGCTGTAGAGAGACAGGATAAGTTTATTCTTGATAAACATGCTAAAGTTTACTTAAAAAATGGGCAAACTATTGAAAAAGTTGTAATAGTTGAAGAAAAGAAGGCAATAGTTCAGCCTGAGTTGATTATACCAGGGCAGACTATTAAACTCGATTTAAGCTTGAATAATCTCGACTTGCCTTATGAGCAAATGAGTAAAGTTGAAAAAACTGATGTAACTTTAATAAATGAAAATACAAAAGAAATAGAACATATAACATTTAAAGTTGGGGATTCTAAGTTGTCTGCCAATGTACAAACTGAAAAAATTGAAACAAAATTTAATTATGATGTTCTTACTTTAATTGTATTATTTGTACTGACTATGATTGTCACCCAAAAGATAATGAGCAAAATGTCTAACTCCGCAGCTATGGATCCTACACAAAAGCAAATGCAAGAAATGATGACAAAACTCTTGCCAATAGCTATAGTGGTTCCACTACTGTTTATTCCAATACCTGCTGGTGTGTTCTTGTATTTTGTTGTCAGCAATATCTTCCAGATAGCGCAAACTATAATTATAAATAAACAGTTGGAAACTGAAAGTAAGTTGAGTAGTTACTCTGGTGCTATTCAGGTTGAGACTGTGGAAAAAAAAACGGTAAAAACGAATAATCAGGAAAAAATTAGTCATAAATAATTATGAATTATATTAATGATACAATAGCATCAATAGCAACGCCTCTTGGTACAGGGGGGGTTGCTGTTATCAGAATAAGCGGTGAAAAAGTTTTTGATATGATTTCAAAAATTTTTTCTTTAAGTTTGAGGACTAAAAAAATACCTGACTTTGAGGCTAATAAGGTTTATTACGGTTGGATAATAAGTAATGGTAGACCTATTGATCAAGTGTTGCTATTATCTTTTAGGTGTCCTAAAAGCTTTACAGGTGAAGATGTTATAGAAATCCATTGTCATGGTGGAGTTAATGTAACTAAAAACATTTTACAGCTTTGCCTAAAATCGGGCGCAAGGCTGGCTACACGTGGAGAATTCAGTAAAAGAGCATTTTTGAATGGTAAAATGGGGCTGACTGAGGCTGAGGCTATATTAGATATTATTCATTCGAGGACTGATAAATTTTCTCAGGTTTCGGCTTATAACCTATCAGGTAAATTATCATTCTATATCAAGGAGATAAGAAATGGGGTTATGAAGCTTTTATCTGATGTTATAGCTGCTCTTGATTTTTCTGAAGAAGTTGATGAGCCTAATTATAGTTTTCTAGAAGAAAGTATAAATAACATTATTAATAGAATAAATATTATTTTAAAATCTTCCAAGAATTCTAACTTAATGAGACAGGGATTAAAAATAGCTATAGCAGGTAAGCCTAATGTAGGTAAATCATCTCTGTTTAATTCTTTATTGGACATGGATAGAGCTATTGTTACCAATATCCCAGGCACTACTCGTGATACTATCCAAGAATCTCTGGATGTGGATGGAATACCGGTTACTTTAATAGATACGGCTGGTATTCGAGAGTTGGATAATAAAACACAGAGTGATCAAATTGAGTCTATTGGTATAAATATTGCAAAAGATCATATTCAAAATTCAGATATTGTTTTATTTTTGTATAATCTAACAGAAGGCATGGAAAAAGAAGATTGTGATATATTTTTTGAGATTAAAAATAAACCTGTAATAAAAATAGGTTCTAAGGTTGACCTGGTTAATAACCTTAATGAATTATCGTCATTAGATAAGCCAGATTGCTTGATATCAACAAAGACCGGTGATGGGATTGACATTATTAAACAAAAGATAAAGCAATTTGTTTTATCTGCTAATGATGTTGATAATAGCGAGTATTCTACAAATATAAGACATCAAGAATGTTTGAATAAAGCAAAAGAGTCTTTATTGTTGGCGGCTACTTCTTGCCAGAACTATGAGCCCCAGGACTTTGTTTCTATAGATTTAAAATCAGCCTTACTTTCTCTTGATGAGATCACTGGAGAGGTAGTAACTGAAGAGATTCTTGATAATATATTTTCTAATTTTTGCATAGGTAAATAAGTTTTTTATTTATATTTACGGGTAATCCTTAAAATACCCCTTGCTATAATGCAAGGGGTATTTTTTATTATGTATTTTTAAAAATTAAAAGATTCTTCTGTTCCACCATGCTCTATCTTCTTGTTTTTTTATCGTTTCATTTTCTTTCTTCAACCTATTGTTTTTGGTTTCCATTTCAATGTTGCGTTTTCTTAATAATTTCAGTTCATTTTCCAGATTATTAATATTATCCTTAGCTTCATTAACCTGCTCATTAAGTATTTTATTATTTGATACCAAGCTTAGATAATCAGCTTCTTTGCGACGTTCGGAGTCTTCCAACAGTCTTATTTGTGATTCTGCATTTATGATTCTATCGATGTATTCTTTGATGTGGTTATTCATGTCCTTTGAGTAGGTCATAACGCTTTCAATAATATTGCGGGCATCAACTTGTTGGGATATAGGATTGGTGTGCTGATTGACATTGATATGTTCATACTCTGCATCCTCAAAGTATTCATTCATATCGTTGTTCATATCATTAGTATTCACCTCTCCTGGCAACCTTCCGAATTTTTTGGAATAAAGGTTATTGTACTCTTCATCGCTAAGTAGAACAACATTCACGTCTCTATTGTTAACATTTTTCAATTCTGTTTTTAGTCCCTGTTTTTTAATCCATTTCCATGCTGTGTTTACGGATACCTCAAATTCAGATGCAAACTCTGATATTAAATATTCTTTTGACATTCTCTCTTCCCTTTTTAAAATTAAAACCAGACTAGATTATTAACTTGTTAATAACTATTTATGAATAATTTTATAACACGTTCGTTTTAAATTTGCAAATAAAATAAAGAAAAAGCAGGGTTAATGATTTAAGTTTTCAATTTTCCAATGGTCTCTAATGCTTTTTAAAAACTTTCCTGCTGAATAAATTTTTGTAGAAGCATAATATGAGTATTCAATAGAGGCATCTTTATACGTTTTTTCTTTTGTATCAAATACTT
>JANQLL010000146.1 GCA_028280605.1 Candidatus Gastranaerophilales bacterium | reverse complement strand
ACTAATTTTTTATAATTGTATTATTATTTATATCTTTAATATATATTTTAGCATTTTTTTTAAATTTACGCAGGCTCTTGAATAGTAAAAATACTATTTTTGTAACATTGCTTAATAAAATATTTTTCATATTTAAATTGTGGTATTTTTCTAATATCCCTAAGACTTGATTAATTGTCCACAAAAATAGCAGGCTGCTAAATCTGATTTATAAAAATAAAAAAAAAATAATTTAGAAAAATTAATATTTATGAAAAATCATCTTTGTTTAAGTTACAGTTTATATCTAATAAAGAAATAGACTTACAGAAAAAGGAGAAATGAAATATAATGTTAAAGTCACTAAATTTTTCTAACTTACCGGTTAGAAGCTTTTCTAATAAAACGAATCAAAATGGACAAAAAGTAGCGAATAATGTTCATTCGTTAAAATCGCCTACTCCGTTTGCCGGTGGGGAAGGAGCTTCCCAAATTGCAGAAGTGAATAAGGCTGTGTTGGCTAAAAAAGAAGATAAAAAGATCACAAAATTAGCCATAAACTTATTAAATCCTGATATGCATGCCAAGCTTGCTAAAGGGATAGCTACTGATGAATTTAAAACTTTAGTAACAGAATTAAGCAAGCCATCTATAGCTGAAAAAGTCTCCGGTAAACTTACGGAGATGTCTAAATCTCTAGATACAAGGGATATGGATAAAAAAGAAAAAGAAGGCGTACAGAAAACTTTAAGAGAAGCATCTAATGATATGAATGTCATTGCTCAATATTTAAAAACTAATGGGCATAAACCTGCCTCTATAGCTTTTAAGGGTATGACCAGAGACAAAGCGGAAAGATTCTTAGATAAAGTAGCTGATTATGGAGGGGCAGCTTATTCTATATTTAAAGCAGGACGAGCTTTTTATGAAAAAAATCCTGATAAATTTGCAAAGCTAGCCGCGGATGCTGTAGGTGCAGATCCTAGATATTTAGACACAGATCAAGTGCATCTGATAGAAAAAGCATTTAAGTTTGCAAGTGATAAAAATTTAGTACATTTTGACCATAATGCAACTAATTTATTTATGGATACAAATACTTTTGACAGTTTTGTGTTGAGTGACACAATGATAAATAATTTGCCTTCTTCAAGTGATGGAGTTGTTAGTGACAGCTTTGTAGATGGACTTGACCATATAGGAGGCACCGACTTCTCTCTGGGTGATGCTTTTGTTATAGGTGCCGGTGCATTTAAAGCAGCTAATGGAATCGGTAAAATAATCGAAACAAATGGAGACGAAGGCGCTGGCAAATTTGTAGAAGGCACCGCTGATATTGGCGTAGGATTAGCAACTAACTTTATAGCTGCTAAAGCTGCATTCACAGGTGCTGTAACCGGAGCTGCAATAAGCCGGTCCTTTTGCTCCAATAGGCGGAGCCATAGGGGCACTTGTTGGAGGCTTTGGTGTTAAGCTGGGAGGTTCAAAAGCTTGGAACTCTTTTAAAAATTGGCTTAAAGAATAAAAAAAGTGATATAGCAATTTTTAATATTTGATGTTTTAATTTAATTGTAGGGCTAACAAAGTGGAAAGTAATGAAAATAACAACTTCTAGACATCAAATAGCTTTTAAAGCTCAAGACAAAAAACAGGATAAAACAGTAGTGGATAAGCTTGCTTTAATAAACTATGCACTTAAGGAGGCATCTAAGTGTAGGGGAAAAGCAGGTCGTTATTATGGTCTTGATACATTTTATAGAAAAATTCTCTGTTTGTCTCCATTTTTTATTGCAATGGGAGGGTTAGAAATAGCAGCTTCCAAGCTTTTGAAAAGTTATTCTTTTGCAAAAATGAGACAGCCTTTAGGTTTTACACTTATAACTTCTGGTCTTACATTTACAGGTTTGACTCTTGAAGCATATACGTCAAACAAAAAAGGAGCATACCAACAATACAAAGAATCTGCTGATCGCCTTGAAGGTAATGTGAAAAAAATATTTAATGCAATAAATCCTTTTAAAAGTAAAACGCAATAGCAGTACTGCAGTACTAGAGATTATCCCCCTCTGAAGTACAAACATCCCACGCCATACACAGAACCTCAAGCGAATACTTATCAGCCAGCACCCAGGCTTTTATATCTTCCTGCGATACTTCAAGCACTTCCGATAGTCTTTTTATGACTGTATCCGAGATTGTGCATTTGCCTATTATCATTTGATTAAATACACCCTGCCCATAGTTTACCAATTTGCTTAATTTTGTTCTTGATAGTCCTTTTTTTAAGATTAATTTATCTATTTGTGCTGTTAGAATAGGAGATTTGGTATCTTTTGTTTTTTGTTGAGGTATTTCAATAGGTGCCGGCGGATTTTGCTTAGCTAATACAGCCTTTTTAATTATTTCTTTAGGATTTTTATCAGCAATTACCCAGCTTTCAAACTCTTCTCTTGAAACTTCCAATAAAGGTATCATTTTATTAATAAATTTTTCAGAAAAATTTGAACGTCCTCTAACCATTCTGTAAAGGGCACCATCATTTACTTGCATTAGTTGGCTTGCTTTATAAATAGAAATTTCTTTTTTCTTTAATATTTTTTCTATATTTCTCTGTACATTCAGCATAGCTTAAAACAAGACTCCAGACTTTTTTTTATTTGACATTTTTTTTGAATTGAAGTAATATGAAATCAGTTAAAAAAAGATATAAATTTAGAATTAAATTTATCAAATAAATTAAGCCCTAACCGAAATTAGGGAATTTTTAAAGTATATATTTAGATAATACTACCACAAAATAACTTGGGGAATTTTTGAAGTGAAAAAGAATAAAAATGAGCTTATCAACGAATTAACCGCTGATATGAATCGCTCAATAACTGATTTGGTAAAAATATTGCTGAGTAATAAGGCTGATATACTAGACTTAAAAGATGAAATGACAAAAATAAAAAATATTCTAAAAGAAAATGAAAGTAGATGCGCAGAAAATATTTAATTTACTTTTAAATAGAATTTTATTTAAATTTCTTGCTCATTTTATTTTTACCTATTAATTAAACCGACTAAAAACCTCATTAGCAGTATTTAATGTATAAAAGTTCTCATCAATTTTAGACAAAAATCCAGACCTATTTATTTCTTCAATAAAAACAGATTCAGCAAGTTGTTTGTCTAAAATCATTTCATATAAAGTTTTTAAATCTTGCATAGCAAACTGCGAAGGCAATAAATTAATTGCTATTGGTGAAACTTCAATACTTTGTTTTAATTTTTTAACCGCAACTTTTAAAATCTCTTTATGATCAAAAGCTAACTCAGGCAAATCTTTTATACTAAACAATTGCGCATTTTTAGCATCACTTTGAGCCTTAATTTTTAATTTAGAGATATTTTGCGCTGTATAATAAGCAATACTTATAGTTCGACCTCTAGGATCCCTGTTCATAGAACCAAAAGCTTGAACCTGATGCATATTTAAATCATTTATACTTGTTTCTTCTTCCAATTCTCTGTGTGCGGCAGTCTCGATGTCTTCATCATAATCCACAAAGCCGCCGGGAATAGCCCAATGATCCTTAAAAGGCGGATATTTTCTTTGAATTAACAAAACTTTTAAGTCATTTTTTTCATAGGTAAAAACAACTATATCTACCGTTACAGCAGGATTTTTATATTCTGTCATAATATGTTCCTTTTTATCTACCCTCTAGCCCCTTAAGCCTTGCTTTTATCGATAAAAGCTATTACATGCCAAATTGTAGGGTAAGCTGCTCTTTTTGGCAAGCGTTTTTTCAAAAGGAACTAAATCTTTAAAGAAGTTACAGAAGGGTATGTTCTAGAGACTTTAAATATATTATTATCTTTAAAATCAGGCCCTTTAAAAGAATTAAAAACTTTTTCTCGCAAAATTGGAGGCTTAATAACAGAAACAGAAGTTTGTGACGTAATATCGAGCTTATTGTTGTTATTGACAGAATATTTATTTCTATACCACTTTGCAAAAGAATTTGTTGCAAAAGGGGTGGCAACATTACTTGCTAAAAATAGCCCTGTTACAGCGCCAACTAAAGTTTTAAAGCCTTTTTCAGCGTTTTTAACGGCATCATAAACTTCTTGTTTATTATCACCAAGTTCGTTTACAATTTTTTTAGGTAACTCTTCAAACTTTTTTGTATTAAGGAGTGTTTTCATATTACCTGGCTTTTTTAAGACATCAGGCAGCACTTGCTCTATAACTTTAACTTTTTTAGCATCATTTTTATCTTTAATCTTTACCAAAATGTTACTAGGCTTAAACTTACCGGACTTTATAAGATAAGACGCAAACTTGCCCAATCCAGCTGACAATACAAGTGTTATACCCAAAGAAATAGCGCCTTCACTTAGTGTTTGAGGTATTAAATAGTTTTTTTGATCATCAGGTGTTTTTTTATTAAATTTAATAGCTAATGTTTCTACTACACACATCAAAGCAACGGGCAAAGCAGTTGATATACTTAAAAACATTGGATTATGCTTAGTTGCAAAGGATTCAAGTTTTCTTAACTTACTTATAATATGCTTATCTGCAAAAGCTTCTAGTCTTTTTAAATTACTTAGAATAGGATTTGGCATTATGCATCCCTCCTAAGCTTTTGCTTATTAGTTGATTTTTTAGATTTATCTTTAGGCTCTATCCAGCCTGATATAATATTTAAAGACTTATTTGTACAAACTTTACCAAATGTTAAAACTGACAAAACAGCTGTGCAAGCGGATGCTATTTTAGGAATGTGGTACCTGGGTCCTATTAATTTTTCGCCCAATGCTCTTGCCGCAACCCCAAGTACAGTACCTACTATTATCTTTGCTGCGGCTTTTAGAGCAGAACATTTTCTGGTTTCGGCATCAAGCTTTCTATTTACATAACAGTCTACAAGCGGTTTGGTAGCCAAAGCAGAACACCCTAAAATAAGCCTTAATTCCCAGTTATTTAAATTACTTAAATTGTTAGCACTTTTTGTAATTACTTTATTTATATTTTTTGGAACATTCATTTCAAATAGAATTTCTCCATGGAGTTTAAATATAATTTAGATTAAAAATCGCCTAAACCAATCCTGGTGTCTGGAAGGAGCTACAGTAACTCTGTACTAAAAAATCTTCTACTCCTAGGGCTTTTATGCAACTAGAACCATCATTATTGGTAACCAACTTATATTTGTCAGGTGCTTTAAAACAATAGGCGGTTGAGGTTTTATCATCCTCATCAATAAGTTTACCATCCTTTGAAACTTTATCAAATCCTTTCCCTTTAGCATCTTTTGCTTTCATTAAAATTACTTTTTCATCTCCTGATTCATCTTTAACTTTAACCGCAGAAGTATGCCAAGGGGTCATATTTTGCCTTACTTTTGTTAAAGGTATATTTATTTTGTTTGAAAAAACAGTTTGCGGATGTACCGAAAATCTTATCGCATTAGGTTCTTTCTCTGCCAGCCAGTTATTAACAGCCTCTGCACCTTGTATAACTTTGTAAGCTCTTTCTTTTCCTTGTTTTTTACGTTGATTTAAGCTTAAATTAGGAAATTGTCCTTTTAGTTCTTCTGTATAAAATTTGTGAATGCCACAAAACTTATTATTTAATAAGCCGCCTGCTTGTACTTCTTCTTTTATTTTGTTAATAGGTCTGGCATTCTCACTTATTATTGTATCTGCCTGTGATTTATAATCTTTTGGATATAGTTTATCTAAAGTAATTAATTCTATATGCTTATCGTCACCTATTAATTTTCTTAAATCATCAGAGTATTTAGTAACAGCGTCATAGTCAACTTTTTTTATAGGAGCGAAAAATATTCCATCAGAGTATATTTTTAACTTTAGGTTACCCCCATACGCTTCTTCTGCATTGTTCATAAAATTTTTCAAATGATTTATACTTGCTTTTTCGGCACCATCAACATTACTAAATAATGTTTTATCACGAGAGGGTGATTTAAAAGGAAAACTAGGCATCACAAAAACCAGTGGCTCTCCTTCTTTTGTTTTATCCATTTTCCCTTTAATTAATCCTGTCATATGATCTATGATTTCCGGTTTTTCCTCGGCACTAATTTTTTTTAGGTATGTTTTATCATCTTTTGTCTCAACAAATTGAGTTTGATTAAATAAAAAATCTGCTAATTTTTTAGGATCACCACCGGTAAAAGATAGATGTAGAGTGTTTTTTAAACTAGATGACTTGTTGAATTGAACTACATTTTCTTTTTCTTTTTTAAAATGATTTTTTCTGAGAGAGCTATTCTTAAAATTCTTAGCCAAACCGCCATGAAAAAGCATATCCATTTACTCCTGTCCACTTTATTTGTGTATTTTTACATGTGCATATTTTCACCTATTAAAATAAATCTATTTATTTATATCTTTCTTTTCTGATTTATTATTATTTTTTGCATTGACAATTAAAGTTAGGGTGATCGAACTTTAATCCCAAAAATTTTTCAAAATTTTTTAAAAAATACTATAATTTTATTATTTTTACAAATCATATAGTACGGCGACCAAAACTTTTTGTCAAGCAAACTTTTAAAATACCAGGGTTAAGGAAAATTAAGTAATACCCTTTAACCCCAAGAGTTTATTGAAATTAAGGGAGTTAGAAAATATAGCCATAGTAATATTTTTAAAGCTAT
>JANQLL010000137.1 GCA_028280605.1 Candidatus Gastranaerophilales bacterium | reverse complement strand
CCACTAAAATACTTTTCAGATTATTAAATTGAGTTAAAGTTAATAAAATAAACTATTCTCTGAAAAGAGTAATCTGAAATTTAATTGATGAGCAGTATAGTATAGGTGTACATAGCGATTCTGCTTAATGTACCAATTTATAGAATTCAAAAATTCGGTATCCTTTAAAAGGGATACTGAATTTTTGAAAGAATTTATATGGAAAATGTAAACGTCAAATTTTTAAAAAACTTACAACACGAAGTAACTATAGAAGACTTTAAATTTATCATAGATGAGCCTAAAGACTATGGCGGTGATAATAAAGGTCCAAGCCCTTACAAAATGTTACTTGCGGCGCTGGGCTCCTGTACATCAATGACAATGCTAATGTATGCAAGAAGAAAAGATTGGAATATTCAATCTATAGAAATAGACCTGCACCACGAAAAAATACAAGCAGAAGATTGTGAAGAATGCCATACAAAAACAGGTAAAGTGGATAAAATTACCAGATATATAAAAGTAAAAGGCGATATAAACCAAGAACAAAAGCAAAAGCTTTTAACAATAGCAGAAAAGTGCCCTGTCCATAAGACTTTAACCCACGAAAACATCGTTGTAGACAAGATAGAAACCAGTTGTGATATATAAGGTGCTTAACATGCCTAAAATAGATAATTTTTTAGACAATCCAGAACTAATTGAACTATACCGAAAAATGGTATTAATAAGAAAATTTGAAGAAAAATGCGCTCAAATGTATTTAAGAGGAAATATCTCAGGCTTTACCCACTTGTATATAGGAGAAGAAGCCGTTGCAGTGGGGACGATTTCAGCATTGTTTGATAAAGATTATATTGTCAGTGCCTATAGAGATCACGGTCATGCTTTGGCAAAAGGTTCTTCTCCTAAAAAAGTTATGGCAGAGCTTTTTGGTAAGGCTACCGGGCTTTGTCGTGGACTTGGCGGTTCAATGCATCTTTTTGATCAAAAGAATCGTTTTATGGGAGGCTACGCAATTGTAGGAGGAGGTATACCCATTGCTGTAGGTATAGGCATGTCGATAAATTATAAAGACGAAGACCTTGTTTGTGTTTGTTTTTTTGGTGATGGCGCAGTAAACGAAGGAGCGTTTCATGAGGGGATGAATCTGGCTAAACTGTGGAACTTACCTGTTTTATTCGTATGCGAAAATAATTATTACGGTATGGGAACCAGCGTAAACAGGGCGTCTTCCGTGGAAAAAATATATAAAAGGGCATGTTCTTATGATATGCCGTCTGTGGCTATTGATGGAATGGATGTTATAGAAGTAAGAAAAACAGTTAACAACGCAGTTAAAAAAATAAGAAGAGGTAGCGGGCCTTATTTTATAGAGATGCAAACATACAGATACAGACCTCATTCAATGGCTGATCCTGATAGATACCGGACACCGGAAGAAGAATCAATCTGGAAAGACAGAGACCCAATAGAACACTATGCAAGACGCTTAATAACAGAAGGCATAATAGACACTTACGAACTGTCAGAAATAAATGAAAATATAGACAATGAAATAAATGAAGCCGTAGAGTTCTCACAAAATAGCCCTGAGCCTTCAAAAGAGATGTTGTACAAATATGTTTATGCAGAATAGAGAGGAAGTAATACTATGGCGGAGTTAAGTTACAGAGAAGCTCTTAATACAGCGCTAAAAGAAGAAATGGACAGAGACCCCGAAATTATGATTTTGGGTGAAGAAGTTGCGTTTTATCAAGGGACCTATAAGGTAACCAGGGGCTTATATGCAGAGTATGGCGAAAACAGAATAAAAGACACACCCATATCAGAAGAAATGATCGTAGGTGCTGCTGTGGGGGCTGCAATGAGTGGGCTTCGTCCTATTGCGGAGATCATGACCATTAATTTTACACTTCTTGCAATGGACCAGATTGTAAATCATGCAGCCAAAATACGCTATATGTTCGGCGGGCAAGCAAAAGTCCCACTTGTAATAAGAACACCGCAAGGTGCGGGTAATCAATTAGGGGCGCAACACTCTCAACATTTAGAAGCTTATTTTGTGCATTGTCCTGGTATTAGGGTTGTTGTTCCTTCATCTCCTGCTGATGCAAAAGGGCTTTTAAAATCCGCAATAAGGGACGATAATCCTGTTTTATTTATTGAAGACCAAAACCTATACAACACAAAAGGAGAAGTGCCCAATTATGATTATATAATACCTCTTGGTATTGCAAATATAGCCAGAACAGGCGAGGATGTTACTCTTATAAGTTATTCAAAAAGCGTACAAGATTGTTTACAAGCCACTAAAATTCTCGAAGACTATGATATAAACGCTGAAGTTATAGATTTAAGATGCTTAAACCCTGTTGATACGACAACGATTTTTCAATCTGTTAAAAAAACAGGGCTTGCTGTTATCGTGAACGAAGCCTGGAAAACCGGCAGTGTAGCTTCGGAAATATCAAGCCTGATAACCGAGAATTGTTTTCAATATTTAGAATCCCCAGTTTTAAGAATCTGCGCTGAAGATGTACCGATGCCTTATAACAAAACGCTGGAAAAAGCAGCTTTGCCGAGCGTGGAAACAATTGTTAACTCTGTATTAGATATGCTAAAGGTTGAAAAGTCAGAGAGGGCGTAAAAAATGACTACTAAAATAAACATGCCACGGCTAAGTGAAACAATGTCAGACGGAAAAATAGTAAGTTGGCTTAAAAAAGCCGGTGATCACGTAAAAGTTGGCGAAGTCATTGCAGAAGTTGAGACTGACAAGGCTAATATGGAAGTTGAGGCACTGGATGAGGGTACTTTAAGTAGAATTTTAGTAGAAGAAGGCCAGGTTGCAGATGTTGGCAGTGCGATAGCCGAGTTGGATGGCTCTGAAATATCAGAAATAAAACATTATAATAATATAAAAGAAACAAAAATAGAAAAAAATAAAGACATAAAAACAGAATTGCCGCCACCTATGCATAATCACAAAAAAGAAAAAGAAGTTAAAGTCTCTGAAGTTAAAGAAATTAAAAAAGAGGTTCCGCCTAAAAGATCTGATCTGGTCAAAGTTAGCCCACTTGCAAAAAGAATAATAAGAAAAGAAAAAATCGATGTTTCTCAAGTTACTGGCTCAGGACCAGACGGTAGGATTCTGGAGAAAGATGTTTTAAAATTATTATCAGAAAAAAAAATGAATGAGGAGTTTAAAGAACAGACTATCCAAAAAGTTGAAGAGCAAAAAACAACAGAAAAAATTGTTGGTCAAACTACTCAAAAAAACGTTGCAGAAACCATAAATCTATCCAGAATGCGCAAAACTATTGCAAAAAGAATGGTTGAAAGTAAGCAAAATATACCTCATTTCTATGTTTCTGTTGATGTTATTGCGGACGAGTTAATCAAGGTACAAAAAAATATATTTGAAACCAAAGGACTTTATGTCACGTATACTGATATCTTTATCAAGCTTCTGGCAGAGGCTTTGGATAGGTACCCGTTGTTTAATTCCAGTTATAAAGACGATTTTGTAGAAATTTATAAAGATATAAACATAGGCATGGTCTTTGCTGTGCCTGATGGTTTGCTGGTGCCTGTTATACACGATTGTAAGAATAAATGTGTAGAAGAAATCGCAAAAGCTACATCGCTTATAAAAGAAAAGGTTTTAAACAATAAATTGCAACCCAAAGATGTGACAGGTGGTACTTTTAGTATTTCAAACATGGGCATGTTTGGAGTAAAAGAGTTTAACTGCATTATTAACCCTCCAGAGGTTGCCGGCATTGCTATTGGAGAAATTCAAGAAAGGGTTATATCGATTGAACGTGAAATGAAAATCGCCAGTGTGTTTACTGCAACGCTATCATCAGACCATCGTGTGATACAAGGGGTTGATGCGGCTGAGTTTTTACGTGAGTTCAAACGCATTGCGGAGTCTTATAAGATTTCTGATCAAATTTGGTTATCAGAGTAAGCCCTACGCGCCAAGGTCGCTCCGGGCAGCGACCCCGCCAAGGTCGGCGCTGCTAATGATTTGGTATAGATTGCTATAAGTTTAAAATTGTTTGCTGCTAAGCTTTTGTGCCGTAGGCACAATTTTTTTCTTTTTAATAAATAAGTAAATAAAAAAAGAAGAATTTAAAATTAACATTGTTTTGATAGTATATTTGTTATAAATTTATAATCAAAATATGCAGTTTGGGTTAAAATTAGAGTTATGAGCAAGGGTTGAGATAAGCCATGAACACAAAAGCAGAAATAATAAAAGAAATAATAGCCACCGCCAAAAAAGAAAAAGCAACAAAGTTAAGCATAATAGATCAAATCAATTTAGAGTATACAAAAACATTAACGGGGCACTCAGATTATGTAAGGAGTGTATCGATAAGTGCAGACTCAAAATATATAGCATCAGATATAAACAATAGCAATAATTCAAGTTCTCATAAAGAATAAGAAATTAAAGCTATTCATAAAAAAATTAATAAATAAATGTAACAATAATTTAACAAAATAGCACTTTTTTCGGAAAACCCGAAATTTTGCCTGCATTTAAATTTAAAAACTGTTAAAATGTATATTAAGTAAATAAAAAATATATTAGATGAAATTTAGTTTAACATCGGGCAAGATATTGTGAGGCTATATTGCTTTGAATAATGAAGCTGCAAAAACTGAAGACACATGCCAAAAGGATAACGACAAATACGCATCAATCCTGTATTACAGGCTGCGTAATAAAATTGTCCTGCTGCGTCGTTTTGCCAAAAACTGTGACCTCATGGGCTATAAAGACCGCTTGGTTGAGGCAATAAAAACTTCAGAAATGCAATTCGACACAGTCGGCAAAGAGTACATGCATATAATGCGCACCGGCAACTGGAGTAGATTCCTGATTCAGAAGATGGAATTTATTAACATGGGCCTTCAATCTTTTGCAATGAACATTATAGAAAGCGTAGAAGAAAGAAGGGCAGCCAAAAAGTGGCATGCGAGAAAGCCTAAGACCGATCAATCAGGCTTTAGAACAACAAAAGAAGGCCTAAAAGAAATTGCAAGAAAAACATACTCCCTCGTAAGCACTAAAATACCTGAAGAAATAAGAGAAAAATTCAGCACGCTGCACTTCAGGGCAGTGAACAATTTGAATGATTTAAATACAAAAATTCTCGATGAAATCGAAGTTATAAAAGATAAATTCGATGATTGCCACAGGTTTTCCAGATTATTGCCTTTAATGATGGAGCAAATGGCAGATTTAAAGCTGGAGCTACCTACAGAGTTTGTAGTGCTAAGGCCATGGTCAATAAATGAGTATGAATTATCCGAAGGCTCTCCCGAAGACCTTCACTTATTCAAAAAACTGACAAGCATCAGTAAAAAAATTCTCTCAGAACTTAAGCAAATTAACTTTAATCACGATTTGTTTACGGATAATGTACCTGA
>JANQLL010000100.1 GCA_028280605.1 Candidatus Gastranaerophilales bacterium | reverse complement strand
CTGAGTAATAAGGCTGATATACTAGACTTAAAAGATGAAGTGACAAAAATAAAAAATATTCTAAAAGAAAATGAAAGTAGATGCGCAGAAAATATTTAATTTTAAATATGCCAAAACAATAATAAAGAGGATGCTTTAAACATCCTCCTTTAGTTTAATTATTTATAAAGCCGAATTAATTAAATTTAATTCCGGCGTCTTTCATTCTTTGCATTGCTTCTTTTAAGCGCTCTTCGCCTACAGTTAGTGCAATTCTAAAGAATCCTTCACCATTAGGACCATATCCGTTTCCTGGAGGTACAACAATATGAGCTTTTTCAAGCATTAATGCTGCAAACTCTGCTGAAGTGTAACCTTTTGGTACAGGTAACCAAATATAAAATGTAGCTTTAGGATCTTCGATTTGCCAGCCCATTTCTCTTAAAGCATTTACAACTACATCACGACGAGCTTTGTACATTGCGTTTAGCTTGTCAATTTCCTCTTGAGGAGTTTCTAACGCGACAATAGCAGCTTGTTGAATTGCCTTGAATATACCACTGTCAATATTATTTTTAATAGTACCAAGAGCTTTGATCAATTTTTCTCCACCAGCAACCCATCCGGCTCTCCAGCCTGTCATATTATAAGTTTTACTGTGAGAGAAGAATTCCAGGCAGTAATCTTTAGCTCCCTCTACCTCTAAAAAGCTTGGCGCCACGTATCCGTCATAAGTCATTTCGCAGTAAGCCTGGTCATGGCAAATAATAACATCATATTTTTTAGCAAATTCAAGAACTTTTTCAAAATACTCAAGGGTAGCCACCGCACCGGTCGGATTATTCGGATAGTTCAAGAACATTAATTTAGCTTTTTTAGCCACATCTTCAGGTATTTTATCCAAGTCAGGCATATAGTTGTTATCAGGACCTACAGGCATAAAGTAAGGTGTTCCGCCTGCAAGATAAGTAGCATTTGTGTATACAGGATAACCGGGATCAGGTACCAATGTATAATCACCTTCGTCTACAAATGCAAAAAAGGCGTGAGCAATACCTTCTTTTGAGCCAATAAGAGCTAAAATTTCATTATTAGGGTCTAAATCTGTATTAAATCTTTTTTTCATCCAGTCAGCACAAGCTGTTCTAAACTCTTTTGTACCCTGATACGGAGGGTAATTATGAGTAGACACATCATCTATAGCCTTGTGCATTTCTTGTACTATATGAGGTAATGTTGGAGTATCAGGATCTCCAATGCCTAAGCTTATAACGTCTATTCCCTTAGCTTTTGCTTCGTCTATTTTTTTATCTATTTCCGCAAAAAGATATGGTGGTATTTTATCCAATCTTTTGGAAGTATTCACACATTTAGAAGTACTCATTGTATTCCAGCTCCTTTTTATTTATAAATTCCTCATAATAAAGGTTAACATAAAAAATAAGGCGCCTCCAATTATAAAGAATTTTTGTTACTACCTTATTAAGGTCACTATATATATTATTTTGAAACAAAAGTTTTTTTATATTTTATAAAATAGTTTAAAAAGTTTTAATATTTTATTAACCCAGTAATAACTTGCTATTTAGACATAAAAAAACATTTATCTTTGGTCTGTTTATAAAAACAAAGCAATTTTTTGCAAAAAAATTACTTTATTAAAATATAAGAAAGAAATCATTAGCACAATTTAAAGATTAAGCACAATTTAAAGAATTAGACATTGTAGATTAATATTTTCAAGTTTTATACTTCACATTATCAATATCAATAAAGTTTTTTAAATTTTAAATTCCCGTACAAGTTATTTCTAAAAATCATTATTTTAGTAGCAGCTTTTAATTTATTTATTTCCTAATAAATTAGGAAGAGTAACTATTTATCTAAAAGCCTTATTAATATTTAAATTATTTACCCAAATCATCATCATTAATTTTAGTAATTACGTATTATTAGTTTATTAAGGAGGATATATCTTATGTGTAGTGGATGTCAACAAGCAAAAGGCGCAGCGCCAAAGACAAGTAATGCTCTAACTTCTCAAATGAGACAAAAATTAACAGGATCAGATGTAAAGCAAGATGCATTTAAGAGACTTCAAGCAGAATGTGGATGCGGTTGCCCCGGAGCGTGCAACGGTAACACTGCAAAAGGTAAGCAGTTAGGATTAGGATAAAAAATTTATCTATCTAAGCCCGGTTACCAGACTTTAAATATAAAATTTTAACAAAATCCCTACTATAAATATTTTATAAATTTATTTATTAAAATCATCATTAATTTTAGTTACTATGTATTATTAGTTTTATTAAGGAGGATATATCTTATGTGTTCACCAGGAAAACCTTGTGGTTCATCTAGCGGTTCAGCAGCATCTCTAACCTCTCAAATGAGGCAAAAATTAACAGGGTCAGATGTAAAAGAAGATGCTTTCAAGAGGCTTCAAGCACAATGTGGATGCGGTTGTCCCGGAGCGTGTAACGGTAACACTGCAAAAGGTAAGCAATTAGGATTAGGATAAAAAATTTATCTATCTAAGCCCGGTTATCAGACTTTAATATAAGAAAATATTTACCCAAATCTTCATTAATTTAAATTATTTAGCATTATTAGTTTATCAAGGAGGATATATCTTATGTGTTGTGGATGTGGCAAACATGTCGAGCCAGATAAACAATCAAATTTAAATGTTTCTAAAAAAACTTGTGAGCAACAAAAATTTGAAGACAAACCTAAATGCAGCGGATGTTGCCAAAGTTGTAGCCACTTTCCAAAAATGTGTGATAGTAGATGCTCTTAAAATTTATCTAATCTTAGCCTGGTTACCAGACTTAAATATTTCATTAAATTATTTATTAAAATCATCATCATTAATCAAGAAATTATGTTTATTTAAAAAAAGATTTATTTTAATTTAAAAACCTTACCTTACCTTTAACTTTTCCCTTCTTACTTACCCTTTTTATTTTTCACTTTTATATCTGCAATTTATTAAGTTGTACAATTGAATATTAAAACATTAGGAGGTGATATTAAAGAATAATTAGCTTATATTTATAGACTATAGTTTAAAAATCCTGTCCTTAACAACTTATTAAATCCTCTCAATCGGTATCAACAGCCTATAGAGGAAAAGAGCAATCTGAAATTTAATTGAGAACCAGAATAAATTATAGTAACACTTCAACAACAAAGATTAAAAACTAATATCTATCCAAACAAACAGTTTCGATTACATTTTTTAATAGACACTTAGGAGGATGTCTTACCGGTAAAAAACAGAGTTGGAAATAAACAACATACACTCCAGTTAAGCCATCTACTAATAATTTAGTAGCACAGCAAATTAAACAAAAAAAATTAAAAAAAAACTCCACTTTTACAACATTACTAGTTTTTTAAGGATGATCTAATATGTATACAAAGTATCACTGTCGCGATCCATCATAAAAGTTAAACAATAAATACATTGATAAATATATTAAATTAAGAGAAAACTATCCATAAACTTTAAAATCAGCAAACCGAGACAGCTTAAGTAAATTTTATCAATGTATATATCCATAAAAAGCCATAAAAACAAAAAAAAGAAACTTCCTGGAATAATTAAAAGGTTATCTTAGATTAATTATTATTCATAGGGGGTTTCTTTTTGTTATTACCATTTAGAATATTTTGCTTACGCCTCTGTATTGGATGGCCTCGGCAATGTGGTTAGACTTAATATCATCACAAGCATATAAATCTGCTATTGTTCTGGCAAGCTTTAATAGCCTGTCGTAAGTTCTGCCTGATAAATTAAACTTTGTAATAGCCGCCCTAACCAGAGCCTCTGAGCGCTCATCAAGTTTGCAATATTTTTTGATAAAGCCCGGCGTCATTTGCGAATTTGATATTATATTATCATCTTTAAATCTTTTTAATTGTCGCTCACGTGCTTCTATTACTCTATTTCTTATAGATTCCGAGCTTTCTCCTTTACTTTCAAAGCTTAAAAGCTCATCTTCGCTTAGTCGGGGCACTTCTATTTGAATATCTATTCTGTCTAGCAAAGGACCTGACAAGCGTGACCAATAACGCTTCGCCTGGTATTCCGAGCAAACGCATTGTTTTTTTGTATCTCCGTAGAATCCGCAGGGGCAAGGGTTCATTGCCGCCATAAACATAAAATCAGCAGGGTATTGAATACTTAATTGTGCCCTTGATATTGTTACAACACCGTCTTCAAGTGGCTGCCTTAAGACTTCCAAAACATTTCGGGGGAATTCTACTACTTCATCCATAAAAAGAACACCCCTGTGAGCAAGGCTTATTTCTCCGGGTTTAGGGTTAATACCCCCACCAATAATCCCTACCGATGAGGCTGAATGATGAGGAGCTCTAAACGGACGAGAGGTTATAAGCGGTGTATTTTTTTCCAGCATTCCATTAACACTGTATATTTTAGTTAACTCTATTGCTTCACTAAATTCCAAAGGTGGCAATATCCCTGACAAGCACTTGGACAATAATGTTTTACCCGAACCGGGGCTGCCTACCATTAAAATATTATGTCCGCCTGCTGCTGCTACTTCTAAGGCTCGTTTTGCTTTTTCCTGGCCTTTTACGTCTTTAAAGTCTACTGTTATTTGATTTTTTTGATTATTTTTTAGGTATTCCCTTACATTTATTTTAAAGGGTTTAACAACTTCATTAACCGGGTTATCCTGCAATAAAAATTCTACTGCCTGGCCTAAATTATCAATCGGGTAAACCTCCACTTCTTCTACAAGAGCTGCTTCGGAAGCGTTTTCTTTTGAGAGGATAATTTTATTTATATTAGAATTTTTTAGCTGGAGAACTATTGGTAAAATGCCGCTTACGCCTCTTAATGAACCGTCAAGGGAGAGTTCACCGATAAATGCATAGTCTTTTAGCTTTTCAGGGTCTAAAATTTCACTTGAGGTTAAGACACCTATGGCTATAGGCAAATCAAAACCTGAGCCTTCTTTTCTTATATCTGCGGGGGCTAAATTTACTATAATTTTTTTTGTGGGAAAGCTGAACCCTGAGTTTTTAATTGCTGAGCGTATTCTTTCCCTGGACTCTGAAACAGCTGTATCCGGCAAGCCTACAATAGTAAAGCCGGGTATGGCCGCTGTTATATCAACTTCTACATTTATTTTATAGCCTTCTATCCCTAGTACTGCGCCTGTGTATATATTAGCAATCATTTCTCTTCTCCGTGCTAAAATTAATTCTTTTTTTCATCTTTTTAAAATATTTATATTATTAATAATATTTCAAAAAAAATTTTGGTGATAGTTATAATTATTGAATGGTTTAATTTATATATAAAATGGTGATCTCATTACCTTATCAAAATTAATTATTTATAAAATGCTTAATTTAAAATTCTTTTACTTTATTAATTACGACTTAAATATTAAAAAATAATTAATTTATATTCCTTAATATTTGAATAAAAATTAGCAACTACTCGTTATCAGGATTTTATTTCTATTTATACTACTCACAAATTGAATTTAAGATTAATCTTTTCAGAGAAAAGTTTATTTTACCACGTTTAACAAGATTTAATAATCTGAAAAGTATTTTAGA
>JANQLL010000122.1 GCA_028280605.1 Candidatus Gastranaerophilales bacterium | reverse complement strand
TTATCTGGCTTTAGCCCGAGATAAATATTATGACCCTTATCAAGAAGACGAAATTAAGTATTTCAGTTACGAAACATGGGAAGACGAGCCTGTAACACCCGAACAGGAGGAGAAAAGGTACAATGAACATTTTGAGTATTACAGAGACTATAAAAATCGTGACTATGAGCAAAGGGTAATTAATGCCCAGCGTCGCAAATCACGAAAACTAATGGCTGTAGAGCGCAACAAGTTTGTTGCAGAGTGTTGTGAGGAGGCAAGGAAAGAAGCTAAACAGCGAAAACCGGAAAATATTGCATCGTGTAAGCACAAAAAAATTAAACGGGGAGAATTTAAACTGGTAAAAATCAGCTCTAAGCCGGAGAATTTAAGTATTTTTAAAGAAATATCCGCAGTTGCGAAGGTGACCGATGCTGCTTTAGCAGGCGATACTGATATTTTAAAAAATAATAAAAAAGAAAATAAAATAGAAGATACGCTTAACGATGAAAATAATGCGGTAAATGATAATATAACAGATATAAATAACAGTAAAAAAGAAGGGTTAAACAAGAAAAAGCCCCATTATTAGGGTATTAAAACACTATTATAAAAAAAAATAGCAATGATAAGCTCTTTATATTGAAGTTAAGAGGAGATTTTGTCATTGCTATTTTTATATGTGTCCATTTTATCCAAGGTGAACTATAAAAGTGCAGACTGGCACCCGAAAGAAAAGCGTTAAACAATGTCCATCAGTAACGTTGAAAGAAAGCTATAATTAAACTGTACAGCTAAAGCTAATCAATGACTCAAAGGTGAGTTATAAGAGGTGGTGACTACCACCACCTTTTATATGGTATACTAAAGAAAGGTTAAGAAGGAAGCAGGTTATGAAATTTTTATTTAAAAAGTATAAATACCTTTTATTACTAGCTTTAATTAGTTTAGTAGCCGGATGCTTTTATTTAAGTGCAACATCATCTCAAAAGCTGGTAATATTACATACCAATGATATGCACGGACGAGCGGAACCTTTTGATAAGCACCTAAACTTACGAAGTGTAGGCGGATTGGCCAGGATATCCAATTATATCAAACAAGTAAAAAGAGATAACAAAAATGTGCTTGTACTCGATGCAGGCGATATGATACAAGGCACCTTGTACTTTAAAATATTTAACGGTATTCCAAATATTAAATTCATGTCCAAAGCTGGTTATGATCTGGCTGTATTGGGCAATCACGAATTTGATAAAGGCATAAGCATTTTAGGGCAAGTGATAGATGCTGCTGAATTTCCTTTATTATGTGCTAATATTAAATTTATTGATAATCCTGGACTTAATAAAAAAGTAAAGCCTTATTTAATTAAAAACTATGGTGGCCTAAAAATTGGTATAATCGGTATAGTTACTGATGACTTAAAAACACTAACAGGTGTCTCTAAACAAATAGAAGTCTATGACGATATCACAACTACTCAAAAGTACGTAGATATAATTAAAGATAAAGTTGATTTTATAATAGTCCTCTCACACGTAGGATTCTGGGAAGATGTAAAGATTGCCAAAGGAGTCAACGATATAGATTTGATAGTAGGCGGGCACTCTCATTCTTTGCTGGGTACCCCTTTTATAGTAAAACATAAAAGCGGTGAACAAACTTATATAGTTCAAGCAGGCGAATACGGTCAACAGTTGGGCAAAATTGAATTAAATTTCAACCACAAAAAATTATCAAGCCTTGATTATTCAATAATACCTATCAATGCAAAAATCTCAGCCGATAAACAACTTCAAAAAGAGATAAATACGTACTCCGAACAGCTCAAAGTGATAACTACTACAAAGGTGGGAAAAATAAAAAACAAGCTGGTAGGCAGAAAAGAATTAATCAGATCAAGACAAACATCCGCAGGGGTTTTAGTTACAAGTGCAATAAAACATAAGTATCCTGAAGTTGATATAGTTATCCAAAACAGTGGCGGCATAAAATTTCATAGAAATTTACCGCCCGGTGATTTTACACTTGCGCAGGTTTATGAGCTATACCCTTTTGATAACAAAATTATAATAGGCAAACTGACAGGCAAACAGCTAAAGTCCATTTTAGAAACCAGCGCAAGAAAGTTACCGTTGCTAAGCGGTGCATTTTTGCAGTCAAAAGGCTTAGAGTACTCTATAGATGTAAAAAAAGATCCTCAACTGGTATCAGATGACAACACAAAAATATTAAAAGAAGGTAATCGAATATATGATATAAAAATTAACGGTAAAGAACTAAAAAACGATCAATCTTATAAGGTAGCCTTTAATGATTTTATGCATATGGGCGGAGATGGCTACTCTCAATTAAAACACGCCAAAGTGATAAAAAAGACTAAAAATCATGTCCAAGATCTTATTGTAGACTATATAAAGGCAAATTCACCGATAGTAATTGATAAGCCTGATAAAATAAATATTATAAATTAATTCTTCAAAATAGTTCTAACAACTATATTGCAACTTTAAAGATTTGTGAGATTAGTATACAATACAACTTGACTGATCGGCACGATATGATAATCTAAACATGGCTGATTAAAAGTAATGATATAAGGTGATGGCTATCACCTGAATGAATTCTTAAAGGTTTGGTCTGAGGGAAATTATGAGAATTTTTTCAACTATAGTTCCATTAATAGTAACAGGAGTGTTTTCATATTGTGCTTTTTTTGGAGGTATATTTAAACACTTTTCACAACCAATAGATGTATCCAGAGATATATACAAGCAAGCAAAATATTATCAAGACAATAATGAATATATATCAGCATATTATAAGTATAAAAATATCTCAAAAAATTATATAGCCTACGACTTGGTACTCTTCCAACAGGCAAAATGTGCCGGTGCTATAGAAGATGAGAAAACAGCAATAAAAAAATTTGAACAGATTTTAAAAAAATACCCTGATTCTAAAATAGCAAGCGAAACAAGTTATAACTTAGGTCAAGCCTACCTTAGATACGGTCAAAAAGAAAATGCCCAAAAGCAATTTCTAAAAACAATTAAAAATTATCCAAACTCCAATTTTGCCAAAGGAAGCTACTATTACCTGGGCGAAATCCACAACGATAACAATAACAAAGACAAAGCTTTTAAATACTGGATGAAATATATTTCTTTAGTACCAGACGGCAGATTCTCCGCAGAATCTATAAGAGGATTAAATGGCCTGGGCATAGGCTATGATGATAAACAAATGCTCTCAATAGCTATTGCTTATTATTCTATTAATGATCATGACAACGCTATTAAATACTTTAAAACCCTACCTGTAAAAGACACCTGGTTTTACTTAGGCAGAATCTATCAAAAGAAAAAAGATAAATCAAAAGCACTGTACTACTATGGCGAAGGCATAAAAAAGTATGAAAACCAATCACGCTTTAGAATGTACGACTCAATGCAAGCCTACGTCAAGATGAGTAGCTATAAAAAAGCTTACTCCTGGTCCAAAGTTGTTGATTATGCGAAAAAATATAAAGATTTTCCTTTATACAGCAAGGCTGGAGTGCTAAGCAGCAAAAAACAAAAATATGAAGTCTATAAATCTCTAGTAAAAAACTATCCTGATAGTCTATACGCCTCAGAATCCTTATGGAATGTTATTTGGTATAATTATACAAATAAAAAATACGATGAAGCTTTAAAATTAGCAGAAAAACATCTGGCAAAATATAAAAATACAAAAGCTACACCAAAGGTGAACTATTGGATTGCTAAAATTTATGAAAAAAAGAAGGATTTAAATAAAGCTGTAACTTACTATAAAAAGCTTTTAGATAATTACTCGGATACATACTATGCATTTAGGGCTAATGGACGTATGCAGCTTATAAGAAACGGTACTGATCCCGGATGGAAAACTAGCATAGAAAATTCATTAAAAACTTCTGAGAAAGATATAACGCTACCATATACCTATGATGATTTGCTAACCAAGTACGGCGAAAAAGCAGCTGAATTGTTTATATTAAAAGATTATAATGTTTTACTTAAATATACTGATAAAGACCCCTTTGTAGAAAGCTGGACAAAGTATTACTTTGGGCAATTTGCAAAATCTATTGTTATAGCAAGAAATGCTCTCAAAAAAATGGTCCCAAGACCTGATGAAAACGATTCCAGATGGAAGCTTGTATATCCTATACATTATGGCAACAAGATTAATCATCATGCAAAAATCAATAACCTCGATCCTTTAATAGTAATCTCTTTGTTAAAAGAAGAAAGTCATTTTAACCAGTTTGCGGTTAGTTCTTCTAATGCCAGAGGGCTTATGCAGTTATTACCGGGCACTGCTAAAGATATTGCCAGATGGAAAGGCTATGGCTCAGTAAGAACTGTGCAATTATTTAACCCCGAGAAAAATATTCAATTAGGCGCTGCTTATTTAGGTTATTCTAAAAAAACATTGAACAATAAAATGGTTTTGGGTGTTGCGGGTTACAATTGCGGACCTGCAGCCGTTGCAAGATGGCTTAATAAGTATCCAACAACTGATCTGGATGAATTTATTGAGCATATACCTTATGACCAGACAAGAAATTATGTTAAAAAAGTCTATAGAAGTTATTGGAACTATAAAAGAATATATTAAATATAGGTTCAATATTATTCTGTTCAAATAACTCTTTAGCAGTCATTTCATCAGTAACTTAAATAACTGTACGCCAATATCTTTTTAAATTTTAATATATTATACCAATTTGCAAACAAAAAAGTATTAATATATAATGACTTCTATAGTTAATTAGCTATAGGAGAAGTTATGAGGCCTAAAAAGCAGTTTCCAAAAG
>JANQLL010000194.1 GCA_028280605.1 Candidatus Gastranaerophilales bacterium | reverse complement strand
AATTTTAATAATAATTCTGCATTATAATGTTAATATCTATATTTAATTTATACATTTTAACATTATATAGAACTTTTCTATAAAAATTATTATTAGGTTCTAAATGAACAGCATTGTTTAAACATTGTATCCCTTGCTGAAAGTTAATATTTCCTTTTACTAATAAAAAACCTTTCAAAAAATGAGCAAAAGCAAAATTTGAATTTAAATTTATTGATTTGTCTATATTTATCAAAGCTTGATAATAATTATTTATATAGATATATGAAGATGCTAGGCTTAAATAGTATTTATAATTATTCGGATTTAAATTTATAGCTTTTTGATAATAATGTATAGCATTTTGATTATGATTTGCATTATAATAATTCGCATAGTTGATATATGAATTAATCAAATCATCTTTATGCTTATTATTATAACTATATGCTTTTTCTCTATAATAAATTTCTTTTTTATAATTATTTAAAACACGATAACTATTAGCGATATTATTATAATATATTGATTCATATACAATCAGATCAATAGCTTTTTTGTAATATTTTATTGATAAAATATAATCAGCATTATTCTGGTAATAATTTCCTAAATTATTATAAGAATTGGCTAGTTCTTCTTTATATTTACTATCAAGGCTATAAGCTTTCTCTCTATAATATACTTCATTTTTATTGTCATCTAATTTTTTATAACAATTAGCTAAATAATTATAATATAAAGCACTGTTTGAGTTTAAATTAATAGCTTTTTTATAATAAGTTATAGCTGTATTATAATCTTTGTCATCGTAATATAAGTCAAGTCCATAATAATAATAAGATGAGCTTAAAGAACTTTTATATATACTATTAAGATTATATGCTTTTTCATTGTAATAAATTTCATTTTTATGATCATCTAAGCTATGGTATGCATTAGCTAAATTATTGAAATATAATGATTTGTTTGAGTTTAATTCAATAGCTTTTTTATAATAACTTATAGCAGAATTATAATCTTTTTCTTTATTATAAAAATAATAACCATAACTATTATAAGAACTAGCCAAATCATTTTTGTATTTACTATCAAGCCCATAAGCTTTTTCTCTATAATATACTGCATTCTTATAGTCATCTAAACCATTGCATGCATTAGCTAAATTATTGAAATATAATGCTTTGTTCGAGTTTAATTCAATAGCTTTTTTATAATAACTTATAGCAGAATTATAATCTTTTTCTTTATTATGAAAATACACTCCATAACTATTATAAGAACTAGCTAAGTCATTTTTATATATATTATCAAGTTTATAAGCTTTTTTATTGTAATAAATCTCTTTTTTATAATTATTTAATTTACTATAAGATATTGCCAAATTGTTATTGTATAAAGCATTTTGAGGATTTAAGTCAATAGCTTTTTTCTCATAAATAATAGCTGATTTATAATCTTTTGTTTT
Organism: Candidatus Gastranaerophilales bacterium; assembly: GCA_028280605.1. Lineage (GTDB taxonomy): Bacteria > Cyanobacteriota > Vampirovibrionia > Gastranaerophilales > JANQFW01 > JANQFW01. The sequence continues at coordinate 11,407 of JANQLL010000194.1, read as the reverse complement.
ATTAGATAAATAAACGGCATAATTACAATATGAGCTAGCTAAGTTATTTTTATATTTCTTATCAAGTTTATAAGCTTTTTCTCTATATAAAATCTCGCTTTTATAATTATTAATATCTTTATAAAAATTTGCTAAATTATTGTATTGTGTAGCATTATTAGGGTCTATTTTAATAGCTTTTATACAATAATTTGCCGCACTTTTATATTTCTTTTTTTCTTTTAAATAATCACCATAATTATTATATGAGCTTATTAATTCCTCTTTATAATATTTATCTAACTTATAAGCTTTTTCTCTATTTAAAATTTCACTTTTATAATCATCTAATTTTAAATAAGCACTGGCAAGGTTATTATAATATAATGATTCTTCTGGTTTAATATTTATTGCAAGATTATAATTAGTTATAGCCGATTTATAATCTTGTTGTTTTAGATAATAATTTCCATAATCATTATAAAAACTAGCTAACTTTTTTTTATTTTCTTTATTTAATTCACATGCTTGTTTTAAATATTCTATGGCTTTGTCATATTTTTCATTTTCTTTTTTAATATAAGCTAAATTAATTAAAACATCTTCTCTTTTATTTATATAATCTTGAGTCGTATCATCTTCAGTTAATGCAAGAAATTGTTTATATTTTAATTCAGCCTGGTTATTATAACCTTCTCTATTGAAAAATTTTGCTAGCCTATATTTCACTTCAATAATATTGATATTATTTTTAAAGTTTAAATTGTTATAAAAAAATATCAAACTAAAAATAAAGCAAGCAATAATTGTCAAGTATAAAAAAGTTATAAAATAATATTTTTTCCTTGAGTTATTATTTATAGTATTCTCAAAAATATTTAATCGAAGAGTTGCATTACTTTTAATAGATGATAAATAATCTTGATTTTTAATATAGTCAAAAATATTTACAAAATTATCTTGATATGAATTCAGCTTGCTAAAAAAAGATTCACTATTATTTAACTTTAATGAATTTAACTTGTCATTAGTTATTTCTTTAACATTTTCATTTAATTGAGTAAATTCATTTTTTTTGTCATCAAAAAAATTTTTGTTAGATTTTAATAATAAATCTATTTGAGACGGAACTTTAGTTAAAAAAGAAATATTTTTATCTTGAGTTGTTTCTTTATTATTAGAATATAATAATAATTGTTTTATATTATTTAAACCTTCCAAAAGTTTATTCATTTTTATTCCTTTATTTTATCAATTTTTTTTAAAATAGAGGAATAATTATCCATAAATAAATTGACAATATTTAATTTTTCATTTTCCTCTAATAAATCAACTTGTTTATAAAACAATTCTTTTTCTGATTGATAAGTTATTGAGGCTTTTCTTATAGCTCCATAACATATAGCAAAATCAGGGTCTATATCTTTATATATATTAATTTTATTTTCTACTGTTTCTTGTATCATTTCATAAACATAAGGAATTCGAGTGCTACCACCCACAAGAATTATCCTATCAATATCTTCGTAGTTTAAATTTGCATCACGAACAATATCATTAATTAAACAGCAAGTTTTATAAATATCTTCTTTAATTAGTAATTCAAACTTTTCTTTTGTTAAATGATACTCAACAAATTCATATCCTAATGGTATAGAAATAAGAGATTCATCATGTTCACTTAATGCATGTTTTAAGTCTATAACTTGACTTTCTAATACTGATAAAAACTTTTTTGTATTTACATCATTTTTATCTAATAAAGATTTTACACTTTCATTTTTTTGTAAAAATTTAATTATATTTTGCAAAATCTTTTTATCAAAATCGATTCCACCACAAAATTCTAAGCCTTTGGACTGTGTAATTTCTCTAAAGCTTTCTTGTGTTTTTTCTATTAAAGATAAATCAAAAGTGCCACCGCCAAGGTCATAAACCAATATTTTACTTCCAATATTAATACTTTCTTTAGATGAATATTCAATTGCTGCCGCAGTAGGCTCATCTAACAGTCTCACTTCTGTAAAGCCAGCCATAAAAGAAGCTTCGTTTAGTAATTTTTTTTTAAAGTCTGACCAATTAACCGGATGAGTTACTATTAGTTTATTTATCTTTTTGCCAAGTCTTTCTTCTGCTTTTAATTTTATGTATTTTAAAACCTCTGTACATAATTCTTCAGGTAAATAACTATTATCAGCTATTGTATAAGGAATGGTAGTGCCAAAATCTCTTTTAAATTCTTTTTTAAACCTGCTTAAATCTCTCATTCTATTAGAAATCGCTGTTTTACCTATTGAAAATTCATTATTATTTTCTAAAAATACTGCTGATGCAAGTTTTGTATCATAGCTATCAATTTTTAAAGGTATAAATTGATTATTTTCTATAATTGCCGCACTTGAAAAACACGTTCCAAAGTCTATTCCTATAACACTCATTTAATTAGTTATTTCCTTTGCTTTTAATTTTATTAATTCAATTTGCAAATTTCTTATTTTAATTCCAAATTCTCGTTCCACGTTATTAATTTGATTTTTAATTTTTTCTAATAAAGAATCATCTAACTCAATTAAAGATTCATTGCCAACATTATCTACCTCTTTACCGGCTAAAGATAGTCCTAAAAGAGCAGCAGGACCAAACACAAAACTGGCTGCTATTGATCCACCAACTGTTAATGCTCCCATTCCAAGTTTTTTCATGCCATTGTTAAATTCAATTTGTTTGTTTTGACTTTTAAGTTTATTTAATTCCTCGCTGGCTTTGTTATAACTGTTTGTTAATTCAGCTATTAAACCAATATAATCCTTATTTAAAGTATCTTTAAGAATATCACTAATAAAATAGTCATTTTTATATTCATAATAATATTTTGAGTCTGGTCTAAACAAATCTAAATATAAAATAATAGCTGTAATAGCTTCGTCATAATGCTTAACTATTAGATTACAATAAACCCCTCCAAGCCGATACCAATTTAAATATGAATTTAAAGTATAATAGTTTTTAAATTCTTTAGTTAATTTTATCAACTTACTTTGCTTATTAGAGCAATCATTCATACAAGTAAGTTCTAAAAGTTTTTTGTAACTTTTGCATAGATTATCCCATGCGGTGGTGTAACCTGTCTCTGGTATAATTTCATAAATTTTATAAATTTGGTTATAAAGTTCATTGTTATTATTTTTATCACTTATACCAAATTTTTTATAAAAAGAGTTTATATCTCTTAAATAAATAGGTTCATAATCAGGTATACTTTGATAACAAAGTTCAATATTTTTATTTATATCTGAATAATTTGGATCTATCTCTAATGTTTTTTTATAAAAATCTAATGCTGTTTCATAATCTGCTTCATATCTATAACAGTCAGCTAAATTAAAGTATGCATCTGCACATTCAGAGTCTTTTTCTATAGCCTTATTATAATATTCTTTAGCTTTAATTAATTCAGCTTTATTTTCATAACATATTCCTATGTACAAATATGAATCTAAATAATCAGGATTAATATTTAATGCTTTTTGATTCCATTCTATTGCTTCATCATATTTTTTTTGATTAATATAACATAAGCCTATATTTCTATATGCTTCAACATATTCTGGTGAGAGTTCAATAGCTTTTTTACACCATTTTATTGCCTCTTCAAATTTATTTAAATTTTTATAGCAACCGGCAATTTCATTATACATAAATGGATTAGGAGAAATCTCAGTACATTTTTTATAATTTTCAATTGCTTTATTATAATCATATTGCAGTTTATAGCAATAACCAAGGCTTGCAAATACTTTTTCATTATCAGAATTTATTTGAATACTTTTTAGATAATATTTTATAGCTTCACTTAAATTATTTAATTCTCTATGACAATGTGCTAAACAATTGTAAGTATTAGAATTGTTGTGATTAGGATCTATTTCTATAAGTTTGTTATAATATTCTATTGCTCTGTCATATAAATCTTGCATATAATAACATTGGGTCATGTTATTATATGCATTTTTATAATTAGGATCAATTTCAATAACTTTGTTATAATACTCTATAGCCTTATTATATGAACTTTTATTATAGTAACAATTTCCAATGTTATTATATGCATCTTTATGATAAGAGTCAATTTTAATAACTTTTTTATAATACACAACAGCTTTATCATATTGTTTTTGCTTACTATAACATAGTCCAATATTATAATAAGCTCCTTTATAATTGGGATCAATCTCTATAGCTTTTTTATAATATTTCATAGCTTTATCATATTGCTTTTGTTTACTATAAAATAATCCAATGTTATTATATGCATCTTTATAATTTGGATCAATTTCTATAGCTTTTTTATAATACTTTATACTTTCATCTTCCTGATTATTATAATCATAACAATCTCCAATTTTTTTATATGCCTCTATATTTTTAGGATTAATTTCTATAGCTTTTTTATAATACTCAATTGCTTCATTATAAAAACCATTTACTTGAGAATCTAAGCCTAAATTTATATAATAGTTATCATCTTTATTAAATTCACTTTTTGCTTTCCAAACAGCTCCACAACAAACAGCAAGGTCAGGATCAATATTTTTAAATATAGGTATTTTATTTTCTACTGTTTTTTCTATCATTTCTTGTACATAGGGTATACGTGTACTCCCACCCACAAGAATTACCCTATCAATATCTTCATACTTTAAATTTGCTTCATTTACAATATCTTTAATTAAACTACAGGTTTTAGCTATATCTTCTTCAATTAAAGAATTAAACTCTTCTCTTGTTATATGATAGTCAAGATATTCAAATCCAATAGGTATTGAAGCCATAGCTTCATTTTGTTCACTTAATATATGTTTTAACTTTATTGCTTCATTTTCTAAAAATAATTGAAACCTAAATTCTGAAGCTATCATTGTATTAAAAGCTTCATTATCTTTGAACTTTTCTTTTATATTTCTTAAAATCTTTTTATCAAAATCAATACCACCACATCTTTCAATTCCTTTAGCTTGAGCAATTTGCTTAAATCCATCTTTTGTTTTGTGAATTAAAGCTATATCAAACGTACCTCCACCTAAGTCATATACTAAAATTTTTTCTCCATCTGAGATATTTTCATCTTGAGCATAATATATAGCGGCTGCAGTTGGCTCGTCAAGTAACGTAATGTCTGTAAACCCTGCCATGAAAGTTGCTTTTTCTAATAACCCTTTTTTATAGCCTGACCATTTGGCAGGACAGGTAATTACTACGTTATTAACATTCTCAGATAATCTTTCTTCTGCTTTTATTTTTATATACTTTAAAACTTCTGTACATAATTCTTCAGGTAAATAATTCTTATTTCCAATATTAAAAGGTTTTGTTTCTCCAAAATCTCTTTTAAATTCTTTTTTAAACTTCCTTAAATCTTTTATCCTATTGGAGATTGCAGTTTTACCTATTGAAAATTTATTATTATTTTCTAAAAATAAGGCTGACGCAAGTTTGGTATCATCTCCGTCAACTTTTAAAGGTATAATTTGATTATTTTCAATGATTGCCGCATTAGAAAAACACGTTCCAAAGTCTATTCCAATATATCCCATTTATCTTAACTCCTAATTATTTGAATCAGAAACATATATTATAACTTCTTGATTCCTTATAACAACATCTCCCATTCTATATCCGGGCCTTACTGTATCAAAAATATTATCATTTAAAGAAATATCACTTGTTTGTTTAGTTTCAATTATTGTATGCTTATCAGGGTTAAACAATCCATTATCTTCTATTGGCTCAACGCCATTTGCTTTTAAAATCTTCCCCTGCTCTTTATAGATTGAATTTATAACTTTTAAAGCATCACCTTCAGTATTTATTTTAAAAACTAATAAGTGATCTCGAAGCCTTATTAAATCACTAGCTAAAGGGGCGGGTTCTACCTTAATTTCTTTTTTAATTTCTAACTTATTAGTTTTTAATTCTTCATGTTTTTGTTTATTTTGTAACTCTTCCAGTTTTATTTTAGTTTTTGATAATTCATCTTTTAATAAATTAATATCATTTTTAAATTTACTATTTTCTTTATTAAGTTCTGAATATTTTATTTTTAACTCTTCAAATTCTTTTTGTTTTATAATTAAGCTTTTTACGGAATCATTAATTATTACTATCTGATTATTTAATTGCTCTAAATTTTTTTCTATAAATTTAAATAAAAATCTATTTTCAAAAATATTTTTAGGCGTATGAATTTCAATAAAAGATTGCACACCGATATTTTTACATATGTTACTTGATTCATTTAAACAATCTTTTATTTTTTCACAAATTCTCTTGATTATAAAATTTGATAACATGATCTTCTCCTAATTAGTACCTGCTAAATGAGACAGGTGATAAAATAAAATTTCATAAGAGCGTGCTATAATACTTGCTGCATATTGATACTTAGTATCCAGACAAAAACCATTTTCTTTTCTGTTCCACTTATAAAATTTTTCTTTAGCTATTTCTTTTAATTCATTAACAGTATAATTTTGAATGATATTTAACTTGTTATTGCAAGAATTACAGGTGAATGAATTAAAACATTCTGGACATTTATATTGATTTTTATTTACTGAAAGCTTTGCTTCACAATGTGTTCCATACTTACCGGTAATAGCTAATAAATCTTCAGCTTCATCTTCATCTAGCTTTACAATATTTTGATAATAATCTTCTAACAGCCTTAATTCTTTAAAAATATGATTTTTTACTTTTAATTCTTCAGTTTGAGCATGAACAAATTCTAAAATTTTTTGTAAACTTTCTTTATTTTCAGATTTTTCAATATCTCTTGTTAAATCATTAACAGATTTTTCAATTCTATTTACTATTGACTGAAGTTTTATATAAAATGATCTATTCCCAAAGTGCTGTTTAATTTTTTTATACAAGCCAGCAATACCGCTTTTTTCAATTAAAAAATCTTTTATATCATCAATATTTTTACCTTCATTAACTAAATTAACAGCAAGATAAATTCCATATAATCCAAATTTTTTTAAAATACGCACTTTTTCTTCATTTGTTAAATTAATATCCTCCTCTTCCAAAAAAGCTTCTTCTCCTGTTTCTAATATATCTTTTAATTCATTAAATTCAAGTTCATTTAGCTTTTTAAGGATATTAAAATCATTTTCATCAAATTCATTTAAATTTTGAGCGATAACTGCACTAATAGGAAGAATATCATTGATATTCTTTTTAATCGGATCATAAGTTTTTAATTTATTAATTATTTTTTCTTGTACAGCTTGAGCTGGATTATTTTCCTGTGGCCAATGATGATCAAATTTGGTAAAAGCTGCCAGAGTATTTAACGGTGTTGAATCAGAGGTTAAATCATCATTAAAAGCCTTAATAAATTCTTGATCTTTTTCATGCATACTTTTACTAAAAGCATATAATATTGCATCAGCATTAGAAGCTTCTTCTTTTGTAAGCTTGTCTAATTCATCAATATTGTTCATTCCTATTCCAGTAAGTTTGTATGAGCTATTTGAATCACTTTCATGAGATGACTTCAGTCCCGGAGTATCAATAAATTCAATATTTTTTAATATCAAATTATTCGTATAGAATGTAATAAAAGCAACGTTTTCTATATCAGGATTATTTTTTCCGGCTTTTCTATCTGTCCAAAAATATAAATCGTCAATAGGTGCAACTATTGGACTTTTTATATCATCTTTAAAATTAATCTTTAAAGATTTTTTTTCTGCATATTTAAACCAAACTGGTCTATAAGTTGCCTCGGTTGTTCCTGTTACTAAATTTTCTCCTAATAGAGCATTCATCAATGTAGATTTACCAGCCTTAATAGCACCTACAACCGCAAGGGCTATAGGTGAACTAAGACGAGATTTAAATTTTTTTAAATCATTTGATAAAGTTTTAAACTCTTCATATGGTGAAACAATATTTATACAATTATCTAAAAGTTTTTCAGTTTCTTGTTTTATATCCATTTATATATTACCTTTACTAAACTGAAACTACTTTTTCTGCATTAAGCTTACACTTTGATGCAGTTAAAAACTTATCGGCTTGTACTTTAGAATGATTTATGAATTCAATTTTATTTTTTAAAACCTGCTCTTTTTCTTTTAATTCTTGTTGTGATGAATTTAATGTATTTTTAAGCCCTTTTATTGTTTCCTCAATAGACTCTTGTTGCTCTTTCAATTTATTATTAGTATTTAATTTTATTTGTTCAAAATTATTTCTTAAATAATTACTTAAATTTAATTTTAAAACTTTTTTATTTTTACTACATATTTTAGAGAGATTGTTTTGCAACTCTACAATTTGCTTTTTTTCTTTAGATTCATCTTTTTTTATAAAACCAACTAAACTGCCAATTGCACCACCAATAATACCTCCAATTTGTGCACTTAACCAAATCGCAGGGAGAGCAGCACCTCCTGAAAGAATTGTAACTCCTGCTAGGGCAAGACCGCCGCAAGCACCAAGAGCAAGAGAATGTTTTTGTATAGATTGTCCTGTGTCAATTAATTTATCTAATTTTCCTCTATTATCTTGAAAAACATCTTTTTCAAGAGGTTTTATCTTATATCTATTATTATATTCAGTAACTTCATTGCAAAAAGATGAATTCAAGTCAATCTCTATTGCTTCAAAAATTTTATTATTTAAATTGTCCATTAGTAACATAATTTTTTCATCGCTACTTTTAGCAATTTCCAAATAAGTTTCATTTAAAAATATGTTCACTTCATCAATACTTTTAAAAGCTTTACTTTCAATTTTTTGTGTTAATGTATCAGATAAATTATCAAAAGCCTCATCTAAGTTAATATCGAGGTTCTCACTAATATTTATTCTTTCTGTATGTAGTATCTCTCTCCAACTTGTACTATTTGATCTTAATTTATTATATGTATTATAAATGTTATCTAATTGAAATTTTTGAGCTTCTATTTCTTTTTTATTATTATTTGTAACAGCTGATAGTTCTATCTCTAATTTAGTTTTAATATTATCTAATTCATTTTTTATTTCTTCTAAAGGTGAAATAATCAAATGTTGAATAATACTTTTTTCAAGTTCTTTGAATAATACAGACTCAAGTTTATTAAATTTACTATATTTTAATTTTGTCTCATTTCCTGACTCTAAATAACTAAGTTTATTAAAACTAGATACAGGATATACTTTTATTTCTTCAGGTTTTTGATTTAATATTTTACTTAATTTTTCTTTATTTTCCTGTTCTATTTCTCTCCAATTCGAGGAATGATCTATTTTGTTTAAAATAAAGAATATGTTATTACAAACATTTTTTGCCTTTGAAATAAAATCTAATTCATCTGTAGTTAAAGGAGATGTTGCATCTGAAACAAATAATAAAACATCTGCAATGGAAATATAACTCCAGGTCACTTCAGCATGACTTGCTTCTAATCCTCCAACTCCAGGAGTATCAATTATAGTTAAGCTATTATTTTTTAATACTTCATTAGGTAAACCTACATTTAACAGTTTTGCCTGTTCTTTATTTTTTGTGTTTTTCTGCTCTGTAACATAATCAGAAATCATTTCTTTTTTAATTTTTGCCGGTTCTTTTTTTGATTTTTCATCGAAGATAACTGTTATCTCTTCATCTGCAGCATATGTTATTTGTGTCGCAAGGTTTGTTGTAATAGCAATATCAACTGGGCAAAGATTATTAGTTTCTAATAAAGCATTAATAAAACTTGATTTTCCTCTTTTAAATTCTCCGCAAACCACAGCAAAGGTTGTAGATCTTTTTAAAACATCTTCATATTTACTTAGTCTATCAGCTTTAATTCCTAAATTTGCCTGTTGGGCAAACCCTTTTGTTTGTTCCAGCAATTTTAATACATCAGTTTTTATTTTTAATAATTCGTTCATAATATTTTCTCCATAAAAAATTAATTATTAGGATAATTAGCCTCTATTTCGGCATAATCATGTTCATCTTCAGCATAAGCAACATATGTAGCAGCTTCTTCATAATTACCTTTACTTGCTTCATATTCTGCCTCTTCTAAATAGTTATTAGCCTGCTCTATTCTCCACTCAGCTTCATCATAACTTCCTAATTTATAAGAAGCTAAGTTGGCAGATTTAAAGCAAACATCTAGAACATCAAACTTAATACCATCAGGGGTTTCATTAGTAACAAGCATTCTATTACCAGAATCATCCCAGGCATCTTCTAATAAAGATAAAGGTATAACTCTTCCCTGTCCATTTGGATCTCCTGTATCATTTATTATTGCAACCGGTTCATTTAAATTACTATCATCAATTCCAACTAACCAGATGGCATGATCAGGAGCGTTTTCAAAATCCAATTTCCCCCATAATTCATCTGAATCAACAGGTAATATAATTTTTCTATTTTGACTTAAGTGCTCTCTTAAATCATTAACAGTACAATTTTCAATAATGTCTGAGTCTATATCATATAAATCCAGAAGTTTTTCTGTTTCTTTTAATGTCATACCAGACCACTCACCAGATTCATTTATTTTTAACAAACCTTCAGCTGCAGCTCTTCCAACAGCATCAGCTTCTGATACATGTTCATTTTTAAAGCAAGATACTATTCCTGCAACAGAATCCACTGCACAAAAACCATTCATACTTTGAGTTCCATTATGGAAATTAACATCCTCTAAATTTCCACTAAAATTATTTATATCATATTCAGAGTTATTTATTAAAGTAGAACTATCATTTACTATTATTTCCTGTAAATTAATAGTAAATTCTTCATTAATTGCATTCTCATCTTCTAAAGTTACATCATTAATTTTGACTTCATTATCTGCATCGGATATATTTTCTTCAAAATTATCTTCTATTTCTGCATTAGATATAAAATCTAAATTATAAAAATTGAAATTCTCCACTTTTTATATCTCCCATAATCTTTATGTTAATGGTAATAATTAAATTTAATTTAAACTTAAAATTTTTAAACATAATAATAAAATAAAAGCTCTTTTATTACAATTTTTTGGTAGTCTAATGATTAACAATAAATTTACTTGTAATACGATTTCCTGTTGTATTAGTGGTATAATATCTTTTGCAATATTTGGTAATACTGACTTTATGCCCAACGCCTTTGATCTTGTTGGAAATTTGACAAGCTTTTTAACTTTTGGAGAACACATAGGCTCAACCGCCAAGTCCACAGAATGGTGAATTGGTTAGAGCACACGGTATTTATACAACGGAACCCATAACCCAGAATATTAATTGGCAAGGCAAAGATGGGATTGCTTTATGATGGTACCAGAAATTTAAACTCAAATAGTGCATAATATTAGTGATAAAAAATTGGTATAGCACTTATGGATATTACAGAAGCAGGAAATAAATATCTAAAACCTTT
>JANQLL010000189.1 GCA_028280605.1 Candidatus Gastranaerophilales bacterium | reverse complement strand
CAATTTCCATTCAACAAAGTATTAATAACAAAAATTACTTAAGTAAATTAAATTGATTCATCAATACTTTGTTGATGACAGAAAGCTTTTTGGTATAAGAAATAAAATATTCTGGCTCTAATTGAACCAGAATAAGTAAAAAAAATAAATTTTTTATTTTTTTTATCTGTTTTGATAAGTTTTTATAAAGTTTTCAATTGATCTGTCGTAAGTTTTTTCACCTTCCGCTGTAAAGAAACATCCTGGAAGCTCTCCGTAGCTTCTATGGTGGGTTACACACTCACAACAAATACCTCTCTTAGAACATGATGTGTAAGTACAAGTACAATTTTGCTTGTTTTTCTCTAATTTTTTGCATTCCATTTTGATTTCTCCTTTGATGCAGTAGTTTATTATTTTTCTTTAATATTAGAGCCAAAATCTAGGCTAATAGAGTATTTATTCATTGTAAAGGTAATTATAAAGGTTTGAATCTTTGTTGATTTTTGTTTTTAGATTCTTTGTATGTCCTGTAAATACAGTCATTACACCAGGGCCATGACCAGCTATTACACAATCACTATGAACAATAACACCTATTGAAATATAATCTTGCTTATAAATTCGTCCATAAGAATGGTCAGCATCTGTTATTGCAACAAAGTCTCCAAATTTTAAAGTGCTTAGGTCATATTCCTCAACTGTTTCTTTATCAAACAGCTGTATATCATAATCCCCTCTGTGGACATTATCTTTGCCAATGCCTGACCCCATAAGTTTAGCCGGTACATGGTGAGTTACAGGAACAGTAAGTTGCTTACCTTTTGATTTAATATCGATCTTACTTAATAAATCAGGAGATATATTAAATACTTTTACTTCTGGATAGGCTGCTAATTCTAAACCAACACCGTATGATTGTATTTGAATCTTATCTCCTATAACCAGTTTTTCAAGGACTTTTGGTTCAAAATCTATTAATACATGCTCACATCCGCCATGTTTCCCCGTAACAAATCCTGTTTTACCTTTACATTCACCAGTTACAACAGTTGCAATATTTCCTGCACAGGATAATATGTTTAATGAGGAATTGTATACATCTTTGGGATTTCTAATAGTTACGCCCGGCTCTACGTGATCAGCTTGCCATCCACAGGCATCGTCACCTATTCTTGCATTATAGGTTATTCCTCCGGTGCCGGGAAAGACTTTTAAGTCACCCTCTGCTGTGACTCTATACGGTATACTCATTGCAGGTGCGGTGATTTCACCTAATACTGACATTTTTATTAGTTTATCTGAATTTGTTTTAAGCATTAATCTTTAATCATCCTTTTTATTCATTATTTATCAATTTAAATCTTATCAGATATTATAAGTACTTGGTGATTTTTTCATTTAAATAGTGGATTCTATTTATGAATGCAAAATTTATTTTTTTCAGCGCAAAACTTAATTATAGTTACATTTTTTGATAATTTTAAAAATTAAAATAAAAAAAAATAATTTGTTCCTGGGGCAGATATATACAAAATAAAAAAATAAAAAGCTAAAATATTAAATAAACAATTAAACAGGTATTTTAGCAAGCAGTTGTGGAGTATGTCAAAGTTGAAAACAGAAAATATTATGACAGCAAATATAACGAATATTTTAACTGAAAATAAAATAGTAAACACTTTAAATACCTTGGATAAAAGTATGAAAAATTATATCCAAGAGATATTTACAGAGCTTTCTTATAATAATAATGATTTTGTTAGAAAATTAACAAATTTTGATAATAAAAGAATTTCAGAGTTTTTAGTAACACTGTATCATTTAAAAATAAAAGATATAGACGCTTTAAATATTCTAATAGAAGCTACATCCTTGCTTGAATGTGATCAAAGCTTGCTTAATGCTATAAAAATACAAGATAATTACTTGAAAAATGTTCTTTGCAATCGTCCATATTTTGATTTTGATACAAAAATTAATTGCATATTAAATGCTTGCAAAGAATACAATGGTGTTCATGTGATTAAAAAAGGAAATTTATTTTTAAATACGCAAAAAGATGGCTTTATTCCAGATGAATGCAATGATGCAGAAGGTGAGAGCCTGGTTTTAGGTTTGTTTAGTAATGATATGAGATTTGTTAATGAACATAAAATAGAAGTATTCTCTGATAATAAAAGGCTTAAGCATCAATTAAATTCTGTTAAAAATATAGGATACTCATCTGAACACGATTTATGTTTTGATGATAAAGTTTATGTAAAAAGAAAAAGAGTTATAAATACTGCTTTATTTGAAAAAGTGGACATAAGAAATACTTTAGATAAAGAAGTTAAAGTAAATATTTTAATTTCAGGAAAAATAAAAGATATTTTTGAAGTAAGGGGTAAATTTAAAACGGTTTCTGAGGTTTTAGAGCCGGTGTTAAACTGTGATGGAACTATTTTGCTAAATACAGAGTTTCAATCAGGTAATGTTTATGGTGTTGAGATTAAAGTAGAAAATACAGATAGTTTCCTTTTGCCTAAAAACGTGTGCAATATGACACCTTGTGTCTTATATGAAATAACAGTAGAGCCTTCTGCATGTGTTTATTTAGACTTTAAGATTCAGCCTGTTGTAAATAATAAGCCGTTTGTCGATGGAGTTGAACTGATTGAGCCTGTTAATTCTTTTGATGAAGCGCTTAATCTTATTGAATTATCAAAAGATATTAGCTTTTCTAAAATTGATATATCAACTGATATTGAAAATTCTCAGGAAATAATAGACAAATCTATGCAAGATTTAAATATGCTTGTGAATTACTTAAATATTGACGGCAGAACTTACAGTTATATAGGTGCGGGCTTACCGAGATATTCAGCGTTATTTGGTCGTGACAGCTTAATAACGGCTTTACAGGTTTTTCCGTTAAAACCTGACATCGCCAGAGATACTATCGAGCTTTTAGCTTTATTTCAAGGCAAGGCTTTTGAACAAAGATATGAGCAAGAATTATTTATTATAAATAATATGCAAGCTCCGCAAACATCTAAGCAAGCTATGAAAAAAGGTCTAAAAGAGTATTATAACCAAAGAGAAGAAGATCAAGGCAAGATTTTACACGAACTAAGAGTTGGTGAACTTGTTAATACCACAGATATACCTCATGCACCTTATTATGGGACAGTTGATGCAACAGCTTTATGGTTAATATTGTATGCGCAATATTACTTTTGGAGCGGCGACAAAGAGTTTGTAGAAAAATACCTACCGCATGCGCAAAATGCCGCTGACTGGATTGATAAGAACATTATCAACGGCTATTTAAGATTTAATCCTGAGTTTGATTCTAAAGTTAAAATACAAAATCAAGGTTGGAAAGATGCCGGTGACAGTATTAAGCATGTTATAAATTGTGATAACTTCCTTGATAATCCCAATTATCCCATTGCTCTTGCAGAAGTTCAGGGATATGTTTATAAAGCCTTTTGTTTGTTCGCAAACATAAACAAAGAATTTGGCTATATAGATTATGCTAAATTATTAAATGACAAGGCTGAGTGTTTAAAAGCTAGTTTTAATAATGATTTTTGGCTGGAAAATGAACAATTTTATTCTATGGCTCTAGATAAAAACAATGTGCCTGTTAATAATGTTACCTCTAATATTGGGCATTGCCTTGCTATGGACATTATTGACGATAATTGCAAAGGATTAATTGAGCAAAGATTAATGTCTTCTGATATGTATACCGGCTGGGGTATTAGGACACTAAGTAATAAAAATCCTGCTTATGATGCAATTAGTTATCACAATGGATCGGTATGGATACACGACAGTGCTATTGTAGCAAGTGGAATGAGCAAAGGCAATATGGCTGCTGTTACTAAAAATCTTATTGAAGCAGCTAATATGTTTGAGAATCATCGTTTACCCGAGTTGTTTGGCGGATTTCAAAGAAAAGAAAATGATAAATTTATTCAGGATTATCCTGAAGCTTGTTCGCCTCAAGCCTGGGCAAGCAGTAGTATTGTATTTTTATTATTAAAATTAATTGATTTAAAAGTTGAAAATAATAAAATATCATATGATAATAGCTTTTTGCCGGAATGGATTAAAAAATTATCTATTAAAAACTTCAAGGTCGGAAATGATTTAGTTAATCTTGATATTTTATAAATAAAACAAAAAACGACGCCTATGCAGAAAATTGCCCCTTTGAAGGGGCTATGGGGTTAGATATAAAAATAACAAAAGTCCTTTTGTTCTACCTACAAAATAAAAGTCGGCACCAAGCCGACAATTACAGGTTTATGAGTGAGAGTGGAATATGCACAACTATATATAACCAAATACTCGATACTTTTGATATTCCCCGAGCCGGTACTTGTAGCTGACCAGTTGGGTAGTATTCTATCTTTTTATTTAAAGTTTTTATACTAAAAGATTTTGTAATATTGAGAAACAAGTTACTTTTATGCTAGTATTTATACTACTCATCAATTAAATTTAGGCTCAATCTTTTTAGAGTTTCTATACTAATGTGATGCTAGTACATATTATTTGAATAAAAGGCTAAGTGGCTTTTAAAATTAAATTAATTTATAAAAAATAAAATGTTGGGTATTATCAAAAGCAAACTTGGAGAAAAGAATGACTGAAATCAAAGAAAAAATATCACAAAAGCAAGATAAGAAAAGTAAAACACTTACCGGCGCTCAAATATTGATTCAATCTCTCTTAAAAGAAGGTGTAAATCAAGTCTTTGGTTATCCAGGCGGTGCTGTTTTAAATATTTATGATGAATTATATAAATGTAACGAAATGAAGCATTACTTAGTCCGGCATGAACAAGCAGCAGTTCATGCGGCTGAAGGTTATGCTAGAACTACAGGTAAACCGGGTGTTGCTATCGTAACATCCGGTCCGGGAGCATGTAATACAGTTACAGGTATTGCAAATGC
Source organism: Candidatus Gastranaerophilales bacterium (assembly GCA_028280605.1). Taxonomy (GTDB): domain Bacteria; phylum Cyanobacteriota; class Vampirovibrionia; order Gastranaerophilales; family JANQFW01; genus JANQFW01. The sequence goes on along the minus strand of JANQLL010000189.1, from coordinate 7,781 downwards.
TTATTATGACGGTTATCCAATTATTGTTTTTACAGGGCAGGTTGCCTCTCATCTTATTGGTAACGATGCGTTCCAGGAATCTGATGTTGTAGGTATTACCAGTTCTTGTTGTAAACATAATTATCTTGTAAATAGTGTAGAAGAACTGCCAAGAGTAATTAAAGAAGCTTTTCATATTGCAACGACCGGAAAACCCGGACCTGTTGTAATTGACATACCCAAAGATATACTTGTAGCTAAAACAGAATTTAATTATCCCAAAAAAGTTAATATTACAGGCTATAATCCAAACTTTGTGGGTCATCCTTTACAGATATCCAAGGCTTTAGAATCAATATATAAAGCAGAAAAGCCAGTATTTATGATAGGCGGTGGAATAATTGCTTCAGGTGCTTGCAAAGAATTCTATGAACTGGCTAAAACTTTAAATATTCCTGTTGTTAATACGCTAATGGGAATTGGCGCATTTCCTGCCAGTGATGACCTTGCTCTAGGGCTGGTTGGTATGCATGGAACATACTGGTCTAATATGACAGTTGCTAACTGTGACCTGTTGATTGCTATTGGTTGCAGATTTAGTGACAGGGTAACAGGTAACTTAGCTAAATTCTGTAAAGATGCTTCTGTTATTCACGTTGATATTGATCCTTGCTCCATAAGTAAAAACGTAAAAGTAGATATACCTATTGTTGGCGATGCAAAAAGAGTTATAAATGACACATTAAAAACAATTAATCCTACTGACATGGTAGAAAAACAAAAAAAACGCCAACAATGGCTTAGTCAGATATCAGAATGGAAAAAAGCTGTTGTAAAAGTAGCTCCTGAATCTGACAAGATAGCTCCTCAAGTTGCTATTGAAGCTGTTTATAAATTAACTAAAGATAAAGACCCTATTATTACTACAGAAGTTGGTCAGCATCAAATGTGGACAGCTCTTATGTATAAATTTGAAAAACCTAGAAGATTAGTAACTTCCGGTGGGCTTGGTACTATGGGCTTTGGTTTCCCTTCAGCGGTTGGTGCACAGGTTGCTAATCCTGATAAACTTGTTATTGATATCGCAGGTGACGGCAGTATTCAGATGAATATTCAGGAACTAGCCACATGTGTGCATTATAACTTGCCTGTTAAAGTCTTTATCATGAATAACGGATACTTAGGCATGGTAAGACAATGGCAGGAAAAATTATTTGATAAAAACTATTCTGAAACTGAAATAACCGGGCCTGATTATGTTAAATTAGCAGAAGCTTATGGTGCTACCGGGATTAGGGTTACCAAAGAAGAAGAGATTGAACCTGCTATTAAAAAAGCTATGGAAATAGACGGACCGGTATTTGTTGACTTTATAGTTGATTCATTCGAAGCCGTGTTCCCTTGGGTTCTGGCTGGTGAGCCAATTAATAATGTTTTATTGGGAAAAGATGACTAATTACTTCGGAGGAATATAATTATGAGACATACGCTTTCCGTCTTAGTTCAAAATGAGTCTGGTGTTTTAACTAAGATATCTGGATTATTTAGCGGACGTGGTTTTAATATAGAAAGTCTTACTGTTGCACCTACTCAGGAAGAAAAAATATCAAGACTAACAATAGTAACCAACGGTGATGAAAAAGTTATTGAACAAATCAGTAAACAGTTGAACAGACTAATAAATGTTATTAAGGTTCTTGATGTCACTGCGGGGCACTCTATTGACAGAGAACTAATACTTATTAAGATTGCGGCTTTAAAGCCTGATGACAGATCAGAAATCCTTAGGATTGCGGAGATATTTGATGCTGAAATTGTTGATGTTTCTGCTAAAACCTATACTTTAGAAGTTATGGGCGATGAGATCAAGATTAAATCTCTTATTGAATTATTAAGGTCTATGGGTATCAAAGAAATGGTACGCTCCGGCAAGGTTGCAATACTTAGAGAAATGCAGGTATTAAACAGTAAATCTGTATAAATATAATAAAAATTCTTATTATTAAAGGAGTAGTTAATATTAAACTACTTCTTTTTTATGCTTGAAAATCAAGCTTTCTTGGACCATCCCCTAAAAATTCTTTATAAAGATTTTCTTCGGCTTTAGCTTTTTGTATTTCTTCCTTTATAAAATTTTTTCTGTTATTTACGCCAACTACTTTTTTATTTTTTAATGAAAAATTCCAAAAACTACCGGTTTTTTGCACTCCAGCCAAAGTTTTTTCCTCGTTAAGATTAAACAACTTAGAAAGACCGATTTGATTAATATTTTCTTGCCCAGTAGACTTTTTTACCATTTAATATACTCCTGTACTCTGGTTGTTTCTTTTCCTCTATTGTCTGATACACATTAGCTTTATCCCAATACTTCTTATTGTTATTAGGATATGAATTTTATTTTTCATAAATACTTGTTATAGAAATATAATCGGTGCTAATTTATAAAAACTTTATAGTTTTTTATTAAATTGAAAAAAATATTTACATTCTAAAGTAAATATTTTCTCCTATATATTTTATTTTAATTATTTTTTTTAAAATTTAAATATTTTTAAAAAGACATTTCTAAATCAAATTTTTGAGCATTAGAAGTTACAACACCTTTCCAATCTCCTACTTGAACATAGAAAACATCTTGATTTAAAGGTTTTCCAGCTGTTTTCTTAATGCTTATAATAGGATTTTTAGACTCATTAAATATCTTTAGTATAAAGACTTCAGAGCTAATAATACCTACAAGGGCTTTTTTATCCTCCAGTCTGACTACATATAGACCTCTTTGTTCAGTTATTTGCACGCCATCTAGTACTATCAACTGATCTAATGGATTATTTGGTCTATTTTGCAAGCCCATCGCAGCTCTTGATTGTCTTGCCCTATTCTGCTGGGATGCACTCGCTCTGGTTGGTCTTCTTGATGACGGTTTTTTAAATCCAACTTGATTAAAACTGTCAGCAAACAGCTTTTCCGATACAGACTTAAAAGAAATTTCCGGTGTTTCTTTATTAAATTTATTTAATATTTTAAATTCTTTTTCTATTGGATCTTCTTGATTATTTGATATTGGACTAGTAAAATATCCTGACTTTTTGCTGGAAACTGTATCAATAAAGTCATCTATTTGAATATCCTTGCTAGATGATTCTGGTTGTCTTTTTGTATTTCTCTGTTGATTTTTTTGATTATTATTATTATAAATATTTTTTGACTTATTTATAATTTTATTAGCTTGTTTAGTTTTATCAAATTCTTTATCTGCATCTATTTTAAGCTGTTTTATTATATATTTAATTATTTCAAACAACGCTAAAATAGCAATAATTAAGAATAAATATTTCATCTTGAAGTTTTCGCTTATTGTCTTATAGTTTAAATACTTAAATATGTTACTGTGAATTGCTGCAAAATCAATATGGTTAACTTTTATTAACTTATCTACACTAAATTCTTTTTTCTCAGTTTTAGTATCTAATTTTTTTTCATCGATTTTAGTAAATTTTACTAAGGTTTGTTCTTTTTTAACTTTACGCGCCTTTGGTTTAGTGTTACTTTTAGTTATATTAGTTGGTACTTTATTAATTTTTACAGGCTTATTAATAGCTTTAGTTGCCTTTTTGGCTGGTAAGTCTTTAATTACAATTGTTTTTAATTGCTTTGGCTTACTTGAGATAGTTTTTTTTATTTTTACAGTTGGTTTGGTATATTTTTTAGCTTGTTTTTTAATTTTCTTTGGCTTAGAACGATTTTGCGCTATTTTTCTAGGAGGTTTGACCTCTTTTTGCGTTGCTAACAGCCTTTCTAAATCAAGGTCAATTACATTAGTTGGCTTAAGTGTAGTATTAATAACATCAATTAATTGTTCGGAAGAATTAGTTTTTATAGTAATTTTTGTATAGCCATTATTTGAGTTTGCATCTAGGTTTGGAACCAGGCTTACCTCTACATCTTTTATGTTTTTAAAATCACTAAAATCAGGCTTAGAAGTAATTGAATGAAAAGTTTCCGGTAAAAATATTAAATATTCATTATTACTGCGCTGTATTGGCAAAAGCTTAATTTTATAAGGCTTTGCTGTTATTACATTAACACTTACACTCTCATACTCTGATTTTTTGAGCTTTATTCCTAATAAATTATTAGAATACTGAGAGTTTACTGATTTAATAGCAGCAGAGCTTGCAGGTAATGAAGTGATACCTGCTACTAAAAAAATGTATAGTAAGAGTTTAAAATATTTGTTATTCTTATTCATTCCTTAGCAACCTAACTGATTATACTATTATATCATCAATAAATTAAGTAATAAATATGTTTTAGAGTATTTTAATCTTAAAATTACTTCAAATACAGTATTTTTCGGTTATATTGAAAAAATATTCGTTTAAAAATTATATACTAATCTTTAATTTAATTTAAGATTAATCCTTCCTTAAGTTAGTATAAATGATTTCTATTAAAAGATAAAATTTCCTTATATAAAAAATAAAATTACATGTTAATAAAGCAAGCTAAAAAACAGAATTGTTAGATTTTAAGAAATAATTTATATTTTTTAAAATATTATATCTTAATTACTGCTCATTAATTAAATTTTAGATTACTCTTTTCAGATGATAGGTTATTTTATTAGATTTAACAGAATTGAATAATCTGAAAAGTATTTTTGAGTTAGTATATCAATTAGTAGGTATTATGAGTTATTATAGAGTAAAAAGGGGAATATAATGAAAGTTAAAGGTAACATAAAACCAATTGAATGGTGCGGTAGTTATGTGGATTTAATAGACCAAACAAAATTACCGTATGAATATACCACAGTAAAAATAGATACATACGAAAAAATGGGCACAGCGATAAAAGATATGCTAGTAAGGGGAGCTCCTGCTATAGGTGTTTCTGCTGCATTTGGATTGACACTTGGGGCTATGAGTTTAGAAAACGAACAGAGTTGGGATGATTTTTATTCAAAATTAACTAAAATAGCGGACTATCTGAAGTCTACCCGTCCAACTGCCGTCAATTTAAAATGGGCAGTGGATATTCAAATAAAATTAGTTGAATCATATAAAGATAAAAGCATTAAGGAAGCCATAAAAGCATTAGAAGAAAACTCAATAAAAATTTTAAATGATGACATTACAATAAATAAAAACATTGGCGATAATGGAGCTGTTATCATCCATAAAGGAGCAAGAATTTTAACACATTGTAATGCAGGATCTTTGGCTACAGCTGGGTACGGAACAGCCCTAGGTGTTATAAGGTCTGCTTTTGCAAATGATCCTACTATTCAAGTTTATGCAGATGAAACCAGACCAAGACAACAAGGTGCTAGATTAACGGCATGGGAGTGTATTCAGGAGAATATACCTGTAACGTTGGTTACTGACGGCATGTGTGGTTATATGATGTCTAAAAACATGATAGATGTTGTGCTTGTTGGAGCTGACAGAATTGCTGCTAACGGTGATGCTGCTAATAAAATTGGGACTTTCACCGTAGCGATTGTGGCTAAGGCTTTTGGTATTCCATTTTATGTTGCTGCTCCACTTTCAACCATTGATACTTCTATTGAGAGCGGTGAAGGAATTCCTATTGAAGAAAGAAATAAAGAAGAAATCACTCATATAAATGGCAAGCTTGTTTGTCCTGAATGTGTAAATGTATTTAATCCAGGGTTCGATGTTACCCCTGCCGATTATATAACAGGAATTATAACAGAGGTAGGGATATTAAAGCCTGATTATAAAAAATCCATAAAAGATGTATTTTAAATATATTAAAAAAGCTTGAATGATTATCATTCAAGCTTCCATTTTTATTTATAGTTATTATTTTTAAATTATACTTTTAAGTCTTGCTTATCGTCTAGAGCTGCAACACCAGGTAATTCTTTACCTTCTATAAACTCTAAACTTGCACCGCCGCCTGTGCTTATGTGAGAATATGAATCCGCAGGAATTTTGAATTTTTCGATAGCAGCTACTGTATCACCACCGCCAAGAACACTTATTGCACCACCTTTTGTTGCATCAGCAACATTTTGAGCAATTGATCTTGTTCCTTCTGCAAATTTATCAATTTCAAACACACCTACAGGACCATTCCAAAGGATTGTTTGAGCTCCAAGAATAATTTCTCTGGTTTTTTCTCTGGAATCAGGACCAATATCAATGCCTTCCCAGTCCGCAGGTATCTCATCAACAGATACAAATTTAACATTTGCATCATTGCTAAAGTTATCAGCTACTAAAACATCTGTTGAGATAACAAGCCCAACATTTTTTTCTTTTGCTAGTGCAGTTAGATTTCTTGCAACATCTAATTTATCATCTTCAACTATGGACTTACCTATTTCCATTCCTCTTGATTTCAAGAAAGTATAGGTCATTCCACCACCAAGAACAATTGTATCTACTTTATTGATTAAGCTTTCAATTACGGCAATTTTACTGCTTACCTTGCTACCACCAACAATTGCAACAAAAGGTCTTTTAGGATTTTCCAATAGTTGGCCAAGCATTCTAAGCTCTTTTTCCATTAATAAACCTGACACTGATGGAGATAAGTATTTTGTAACGCCTTCGGTTGAAGCGTGTGCTCTATGAGCTGCGCCAAAAGCATCATTTACATACAAATCAGCCAAGTCAGCTAATTTTTTAGCAAATTCAGGATTATTATTTTCTTCTTCAGCATAAAATCTAATATTCTCTAAAAGAGCAACATCGCCGTCTTTTAATGTGTCCAACTTAGATTTTACATCATCACCAATACTATCATCTAGTTTTAATACATCTGCTTTAATCAATTCTGAGAGCCTATTAGCTACAGGGTTAAGCCTTAAACTATCTTTTACCTGACCTTTTGGTCTGCCCATGTGGGATACTAAAATTATTTTTGCGCCTTGATCTCTTAAGTAGTTAATCGTGGGTAAAGCTGCTCTGATGCGGGTGTCATCAGTAACATTTTGGTTATCATCCAAAGGTACATTAAAATCAACTCTTACCAGAGCCTTTTTACCTTTGATATTTTCAAGATCTTTTACAGTTTTTTTCATAATTTAAACCCTTATACCTTAATATCTTTTCTATACTAGGTCAAATACATTAAAATATCATAACAAGTAGATTTTATTAAATAAAAGAATAAATTCAAGTAACAAAACAAAGAATTAAAAATAATTTCTAATAAAAATAAAAAGTATTAATGTATTTAAAGAAATTGCTTTCAATATTGCATTTAAATGGTAATCAATTAATTCATTAATATTAATCTTAATATTTTGCAATATTTTGTTTACATATTTATAATTAGTTTATAATATATTATCTTGTATAAAATATTTCAAAAAGAAAGGGTAATATTAATGATTATGACCCTGGTAAGGTAGTTCATTTATATAACACAGATGACGATAGGGCAAAATTTATGCAAGAAATGAGTCAAAAATTTCCTGATATGACAAAGCACCTTGATAGTCTTGCTGATCTTTGTCTGCACGGAGGACGCTCTGTCTCAGATAGAATTGAACAGATTCATCTTATTTAAAGAATGTGCAAGCGAAATTAAAAATCGATGTAAAAATAAATCTTCTTCAAAAGCTTCTTCTTCAAGGTCAAGTTTCAAATTTAAGTAAGTAATATAAAATGCTAAAAATCGCCCTGTATTATTAATTTTTAAAATCAGGGCAATTTTACTAGTATTATACTCCATCAAAAATACTTTTCAGATTATTAAATAGGGTTAAAGTTAATAAAATAAACTATTTTCTGAAAAGAGTAATCTGAAATTTAATTGATGAG
>JANQLL010000188.1 GCA_028280605.1 Candidatus Gastranaerophilales bacterium | reverse complement strand
CTCATCAATTAAATTTCAGATTACTCTTTTCAGAGAATAGTTTATTTTATTAACTTTAACTCGATTTAATAATCTGAAAAGTATTTTAGTGGGAATATATATTAGTTTTATTATTATTCTTAAGGCATTATTTTTTATTTAAATTTTAAAAATAATAATAAAAATTAAAAATCAATAGGCCCCATAAGATCTTTTAAGCGTTGAATAGTGCTTTCCATATCAACACTATCCTTAATAGACTGCTGCAGAAAAGCATTGATCTCGGGCATCATATCAATTGCCAAGTCTAATCTGGGATTAGAACCTTTTTGATACATGCCAACATCAATAAGATCCTTACTTTCTCTGTACATAGCCATCATATTTCTCATTTTGCCTGCACATTTTTGATGCTCACCATCCGCAATCTCTGTAAACAAACGGCTAATACTACCAAGAACATTAATAGCAGGATAATGGTTTTGCTCGGCAACTTTTCTGTCTAAGAATATGTGACCGTCAACAATACCCCTAACCGTATCAACAACGGGGTCATTGGTATCTCCGCCTTCCATCAATACAGTATATAAAGCGGTAATCGATCCTTTAGGGCTGGTTCCGGTTCGCTCAAGAACTTTTTGCAGCCAGGAAAAAATTGAGGGCGGATAACCTTTCATAGTAGGCGGCTCTCCAACGGATAACCCTACTTCTCTACCTGCCATTGCACATCTTGTAACAGTATCAGTCATCAAAAATACTTTATTTCCCTGGTCTCTAAAGTATTCACAAACAGCAGTCGCAGTTTGCAGCGCTTTCATACGAATTAACGGAGGCTGATCACCTGTCGCACAAACAAGAACCGAACGCTTCATGCCCTCTGGCCCCAAACTTTTTTCAACAAATTCCTTAACCTCACGGCCCCGCTCTCCAATAAGGGCCATAACGTTTACGTCAGCTTCACTGTTTCTTGCAATCATACCGAGCAATGTACTTTTACCAACACCACTACCTGCAAACAAGCCCATTCTTTGACCGGCTCCCATTGTCAGCAAAGAATCTACAGCTCTAACGCCGGTTTGAAATTTACTTTCGATAATTGGCCTGTCAAACGGATCAGGAGGTGGACCTTCTATACACACATAATCAGCGCCAGCAACGTTCATTGGCTTGCCGTCAATAGGGTCCCCCAAGGGACTTATCAAACGTCCCAAAAGAAAATCGCCAACAGGTACTATAATAGGTTCTCGATTGCTTGTTACCCAGCTTCCTTGTCCAATACCGGTTCCATCCAGCAAAAGAATTAATTGCGCTGCATCACCTTTAAATGCAACAACCTCTGCCGGCTTTGGCGGACCACTGTTTGTTTCTATATAGCAAAGATCACCTATTTTTAGCCCGGGCAACTTAACTTCTACTGTCAGACCCAGAAGCTTGGATACAGTGCCTTTAAACTTATAAAGCTCTGTATTATCGACAATTTCTATTGCTTTTTTCTTTAAGAATTCAACTGAACTATAGTTTTGATCATTCATGTTTTCTTACCACTATTCATATTCACTTTCACCGATTGTATCAATAGCTTCAACTCTTATATCTGTAATAAGCTCACTATAAGAAAGCACAACAATAGTTGGAATATGTCTTTCCAGCAGCTGATATAAAGGCAATCTAATTCTTGGAGAGCACAATACAACAGGCTGAATGCCCAAACGCTGATGCACTCTCATTAAGGTTCCTGCACTAAGCTCAATAAGTTCCTGCACCTGCAATGGATTTAAAAGGAACATAGTGCCAAGTTCAGTTCTTTGGCAAGAATCATCAAGGTTTTTCTCCCACTCTGATGACAAGGTTATTGCATACAGTACTTTATCAGGCGTAGCATTCGCAAGACATATTTGTCTGCCTAATGCAGAACGTAGTCTTTCAGAGAGAATGTCCGGCTCTTTGGAAAATCTCGCATAATCACACAATCTCTCAAATATAAAGATTATATCCTTAATAGAAACTCGTTCTTTAACAAGGTTTACAAATATCTTACGTAGGTCACTCGTAGAAATAATGGCCGGTACAAGGTCATTAACAAGTGTCGGATCCTGACTCTTAACAAGTTCCATAAGTTTGAGCACATCGGTTTTGGTCATTACTTCATCTACATACTTACGTACAATTTCCTGCATATGGGTAATAATTGTATCAGTAGCATCAACAAAAGTAAAATTATCACCTTCACTTATGTTGTCAGGCCTTACCCAATAAGCTCTATACTGAAACGTAGGCTCTACACCTGTCACAACATCTTCTGGCACAGGCTTTCCGACCGCATCCCATTGATCTGCAATAACCAGATATCTATCCGGGTATACAGCGCCCTGAGCAACAGGATTTCCTCTAATTGCGAGTAAATATTCATTAGCAGTAAGCGCTGTACTATCCATGATCCTAATGTTAGGTATAATATATCCCAGGTCATCTGTCATCCTTTGGCGTAAAGATGCGATTTTAGCTAATAATTGACCTTCTTGCTCAGGATCGGCAATTGCCAGTAGACCTTCTCCTACTTGTAAACTCAATATATCAACACCCAAACGCTCATACATACGGTTCGGATTAACAAGCTCCTGCATATTTTGTTTTACGTGTTCTAACTGACCCATTTGCTGCTGTACATCGTTAGTTACAAACACAGAAGTAACTGCAATACCCAGTAATATAGCAAATAGTAAAAATGGCCACCAGGGTAAAGGAATACCAAAAAGCGGACTGATAGCTATTACAGACAAAATAACAATAGAGAAGATTATCCCGTAGGGCTTAGCTAAAATTTGCCCCATAAGATCTTCTGCCAAGCTTCGATTTGCCGCTGTTGTACGCGTCATTGTTATACCACAAGAGACAGCCATTAATAATGATGGCAACTGAGCAGACAATCCGTCACCAATTGTTAATATTGTATACTTTGCAACAGCTTCACCCGGTTGCAAACCTTTCATCATAATACCAATAGCCAATCCGCCGATAATATTAATAACTGTAATGATAATACCAGCTATCGTATCCCCTTTTACAAACTTCATCGCACCGTCCATAGAGCCTAACAAACTTGATTCTCTAGTCAAATCTTCACGCTTAGCGATAGCTTCTTCTGGTGAAATAAGGCCAGCATTAAAGTCAGCATCTATAGTCATTTGTTTACCAGGCATCGCATCCAGTGCAAATCTGGCAGATACTTCCGCGATACGTTCAGAACCTTTTGTGATAACCAAAAACTGCACAAGAGTTAATATTAGGAATATTACAAAACCAACAACCATATTACCACCGGTAACAAACTCACCAAATGCTTCAACAGTTTGCCCAGCTTCACCATTAGCCAAGATAGCTCTGGTTGAAGCAATTGAAATACAAAGCCTAAACATTGTTCCAATAAGAATAATAGACGGAAATGCCGCCAAATCAAGAGGTTTTTCTACATACAAGGACAACATTGTAAGCACTATGCCGATTGTCAAATTCAAACATATTGACAGATCAATAAATGGCGTTGGCAGTTCTACTATAATAATGATAATTAAGGCAAAAACAAATAAACCTAATATTATCTCATTAATTAAACTACCTTGTCCACCCATCATATTAGCTACCTACCCCCTAAAGACCAGCATCAAGTGCTTTTTTTAGTACAGCTAACTGGGTTTGAAAAGATGCATCAATTATTCCATTGTTTGTTATAATAATGCAACTGCCAGCATCTATAGTATTATCGGCTACTACATCTATTCTTGCGTTGGAATTACCGCCGGTAAAGATTTTAGGAACGTTTTCCTTAACAATATCAACGCTATCAGGGCTTGTTTTAATTGTAATACTACTGGCATTACTGCCAATCTGCCTTACAACATCATCAATAATTCTTAAAATAATACTTTCATCGCATGCAGCTTCTATTTTTATTATTTTTTCGGCAACTTTTAGGGCAATATCTATAATATCATTTGATACATCAGCATAAGCCAATTCTTTAGCTCTAAGAAACTCACCCATCGCGGTTTGTACCTGCATTATTTCCTGATGAGCTTGATTTAAACCATATTCAAAACCTTCTTTGGCTGCATTCTCACGTATAGAATTAGCCTCTTCATGTGCTCGAGATATGATATTTCTGTCATCTACTCTTCTATAGCCTCTGCGCCTGTCACCTCTGCGCCTTTCTTGACGTTCTTTTATAAAAGACTCTTCTATTTCATTAGCATTTGGCACAGAAGTGCCTACCACCGGCTTTCCGGTAACCACCGGATTCGGCTTACTTGTCGGCCGTGGTGCTGGTTGCGTTTTTTGTGGCGCTGATGTTTTTTTCTTTTTTGTTCTTTTTATTATCATAAATTTTTTACTTAACTATATCCCACACTTACATTTGGTCCGGCTTAAAGCTTGTACCCCTATATTGATTCACCTAATAAACTTTTTTTAAAATTTTATGCATTAAATTTAAGAGACAGGTACTCATATATTATTTTACTTAAATTTTTAGAAATTGGCATATTATTAACCTCAGATGTAAAGCACTCCGCAGTATACTCCCTTATAAGCGGTCTTTCGTATTTTGCCAAGCTTAATATTTTGTTAGGATTAACCCTGGTAGCCAGCATCCTTATCATTTGAGAATAATCAATGCTTTCAGGGTCAGGCTGAATATTCAAGCTTTGTTTAAAATCTTCCAACTCTCTTGCCAGCAGGGTTGGGTCCAACTGATGCTCAAGTTCAGGCACTTTCATAAAATCCATTATTTGATCAGCATCCGCCTCCGACATACCTGATAAAATACCCTGAACAGTTTTTTTATCCATATTTTTTAATAATATAGATATAGCAGCTAATTTAAAAGCTCTTCTTTGCTCTTCCTCACTGGGAGGCGACCCCTGCTCGGCAGCTGCTTGTTCTGCCATTTCCTGAGAAACCTGCGCAACATTTGATTGAGATAATATATGTTCAACATCTTGTTCTTGTATATGTCCACTATTAACAAGTTGCATTATACTTTCTTTAAAAATCCTGTCTACTTGAGCTTCAATAGTGGGTGCAACTTGTTCATGCGGTATATTTTCTGCTACAGCCTTTTTAGCTTCATCAAAAACTACAAAAGCAACTTGCTGTATAATATGATCCCTGACTTCATTCGATAAGTTTGATCGAATTAGGTCAATACACTTATGAAAAGTCCATTCCCCAATATATTGAACAATCATAGATGCTTGCTCAGCATTAAGGGTCATATTGGGTTCATTTTCCAGCGATTGACCTGCCATCTGACAAAAACTATGAAGTTTGCCTATAACGTAATTTTTGCTTTCATCGTCAAAATCCTGAGGCAGAAACTCACCTGCCTGCTGTGCCATACTTTGTGCAAACCCTTGCGCATCAAACCCGTCTATAGGCATATATAACCCCTAATCTATTTGCTTTCAATCCAGCTTTTAAGTTGTAAGGCAACTTCGTTTTGATTATTTGAAGTTTCTATTGTTTTTTTAATTTCTGATATTGTTTCGTTAAATTGCGGCAATGCTTGCTGCTGCGCTTGCTGTAAAGGAACCGCATCAACCTGTTGTTTTAGTTGATGCTGCATTTCTTGCAGTTTTGCTGCTCTATCATTTGCTTCTTGCAGTTTATTATTTTGATGTTGAGATTGCTGTACCAGCTGATCTATTTCTCTTTGGTGCTCGGCTGCAATTCTTTTTGCCCTACCGGCAATAACAAATAAACCTAATAACAACCCTACACCTAATAATGCTGCAACTGTCCACCACGGATTACCGGATGTTTCAGGCTCCGGCATCTGGTTACCTCTTTCTGAAGCCAATACAGGAGGAGCAATATTAGCTAAGGCAATTTCAACATTTTGTGCCCTTGCTTTAGGGCTTGCAGTCATTGCAATTAGTTCTTTTAATTCATTCATAGACATATTAGAAGGAAAAGAACTTTTGTGAATAGTAACTGCTATAGAGATTTCTTCGAGCATACCCGGCATAAAAGATTCTGCAAACTGAGTTTTACCGACACCATATTTATACTCAAGAGCAGAACGTGTATAGTTTCTTTTTTGAGCAGAATCTGGAGCCATCGGCAAGCCACCCGGCAAGTAAGAACTTACCGCAGAAGATAATCTGTTTTTATCGTGAGACTGATCGCCCAAGCCTTCTGTAAATTGTTGTTTATTTGCAATTGCAGAATCTTTTGGATTATAAACAATTCTGTTTTTTTCCAGAGGAACTTCTCTTAAGTAAGTACTGACAGTTACAACATAGTTACCTTTGCCAAGCAGTTTATTAAGCTGCATCATAACTTTATTTTTCATGTACCTGTCATTTTCTTGCAAAAGCTCCATTCTATCATCAGAATGGTCAAGAATACTATTATAAACGTTACCGTTAGTATCGGTAATCGAAATATGTTCAGCAGTCAGGCCTTCAACACTGCCTATTAATAAATTTTTAATAGCTCTTACCTTGTCTCTTGGCAATTTATCAGAATCCCTTTCATCTCCGGGAACTGGCATAACAAGTTGTACAGTTGCAGTTCTTGGTTTTTTGTCTGATCTAAAGAAAGCATTTTTAGGTATAGAAACAAATACAGTAGCATCTTCAACCGGATCAATTTTTTTAATTAATCTGGATAGTTCACCATTAATGGCTCTTGCAAGACGTATTCTTTTATCTTCTCTGGTAGAAGTAAAATCACCCTTATCAAAAATTTCAAGCCCAATGTTTTTATCCATTAGACCACTTTGGACAATGCCTATAATTGCTGTATCCCTTTGGCTCTTTGTGTATTTATCAAGCTTTAAGATTACTTTTGAGCCTTCAGTCTCTTGAACGATATTTCTAACGCCAATACGTGCAAGATACGCTTGAACCTCCATAGCTTGCCCGGGATTAGATGTAGTTATAAGAGTAAAAGGATCCTTTTCAATCGGCTCTTTTTTTACTTGATTTCCCTTATCACCACCACCAGCGACAATCATAAAAACAACCAACCCAATTATCAGAACAACACCACCTATTATTCCGAATAAGACTGCTTTATTTTGTAACAAAGCCTTTGGATCCATATTTTATATGCCGCTCCTGTTTTTTCTAAATGTATACCCCTATGTAGGTTAAGCACCTATTATTTATTCTACACTTGAATCTGCATAACTTTGTCATACGCTTGAACTACTTTTGTTATCATTTGAGTAGTTATGTTAACGCCAACTTCTGCTTTTGAGATCGCAATCATAAGATCATGTACATCTGCGCCATTGCCTAAAAGTACGTCCTGCATCACTGTATCGGGTGCCTTAACCGTAGAGTCCAGCTCTTTCACCATACCGGTCATTACGTCCTTAAAACTCGGCACTTCCGGTGAATTTTCCATTGATGGCATCCTCATAGATGTATCCATAGATGCACTATTAGTGTACAATTTAGTTTTTGCAATATCAAGGGGCAGGTTTAATTTGGGTACATATTTGTGCATTTTTTGCTCCTATATTTTGATTTTTGCTAATTTTATTATTTTTATTAATTTTTTATTTTTAAAATATAAATTAATATCTAATATTAAATAAAATATTTATTATCGAGGACTAAAGTGTGAACTCTTTACCTTGGCTTGCTTTTTATCGAAATTTCCAGCTTCCTCTTCCAATGTATTCCCCTTATCCAGGTAATCAGCCAAGACTTTTTTTACATAGCCCCTGGTTTCTTTAAATGGTGGAACCCCATTATGGTTTTTGACATTAGTACTGCCTGCATTATAAGCAGCAAGTGCAAGCACAATATTGTCATTATATTTATTCATAAGAGTTTTAAGATATCTAACCCCAGCCTCTACGTTTTGTTTAGGGTCAAAAGGATTTTGCACCCCGAGCATTTTTGCCGTAGCTGGCATAAGCTGCATTAATCCCTGTGCCCCGGCTTTTGAAACCGCATTTGCATCAAACCCGGATTCTTGTTTTATAACTGCCATTACAAGTTTTGGATCAATATTGTATTTTTTTGCCGCAGCATTTACCAGAGTATTTATATAATTTTTTGATGGCGACTCTGGCTTTATAACTTTAAAGCTAACGTTTTCGGTTTTTGTTTTTTTCAATAGTTCAGAAAACGCAACTTCTTGCTTTTGATCCAACTTTTTAACAGGTTGAGCCTGAACATTAGTGCTTGTCTGGGTAGCTGCAGCATGCTCCACAAGCATTTGTTCAATCTTTAATGCTCTGCTCATTGCACTGTTTACGCCACTTGTGTTTATAAAATTATTTATCCCGCTACTAAACAAGTTTTATTAGCCCTTTCCAATTTCCGCTGCCTTTTGTGTCATAGCTTTTGTTATAGTAACCACAGCCATACTGGCTTCATAGGCCCTTGATGTCATATGAGCATCTGCTATGTCAATCATAGGGTTAACATTTGATACTTGAATATAACCATATTCATCAGCATCAGGATGCCCGGGCTTATAAACCCTGTCAGATTCCGTAGGGTCTTCTACCACACCACCAAAATCAACCCCTCCTGTAACGTGGGGCAAAGCCCCCATTTGAAAGACATTTTCTTTTATTCTGTTGAGCATCCCCTCAAAGGATGCATCATCTTTTGAATACAAAATAGGTATTTTTCTAACATAGTTTGGTGTATCAATGTTAGCTATGTTCTTAGCATGGACATCCATTCTTAAGCCATGGGCTTTTAGCCCTGATGCACCTATGTTTAATGAATCTAGCAAAGTCATAATAACCTTACCTTCCTACTTGCGCTATTTGCTTCATTTTTTGTATAAGAGCACTCATTCTACGCGTTGCCATGCTATATAATATTGAATTTTTCTGCATTGAAATAAGCTCATTCGATATACTAATCTGACCGCCACCTTCTTCATTGAGAGGTGAAGGTCCAAGAGTTTTAGACAGCTTGGTTTCAAGCGGACTATCAGCAACGCCCAAATATTTACCAAAAGACACATCCTGCCTTTGATAATTAGGAGTATTCATATTAGTAATATTGGCACCATGCGCCTTTTGTTTTTTAGATATTAAATCCAATATTAAGTTTGTTTTTTCTATTGAATGATGTGGAATATAACCCATAATATTCGAACCTTATAATAATTAATCTTAACCTGCTAAATTTATTGTTTTAGGTTTATACTCTGCCTGTAGATTTCATCACACAGTTTGAGAACCTTTGTGGAAGCGATCAGACTTCCGTTAAGTCTTAGTGTATCGTTTACATTATCTATGATATTAACGTTTGATCTTTCCAACATGCCCTGTCTAATGGTAGCGTGCTCTGTAACTAAAGTAGCTGGTCCCGATTCTACAGTTGGTACAACCTTATTTTTTGGTAATTCTTTTAATCCTTCGTAATTTCTAAATTTTACGATAGGTATTTTACCTATTTTCTGAGGATAACCTGATTCTCTATCTTTAAATACAGCTACTGTACCGTCTCTAAAGATTTGTATTCTTTCATAATAGTCAGGCAGCTTAATTCCATCCCCTACAATATGACCGTCTCTTGTGCAAATATAACCATCTGCATTTATTTCAAAAGCACCTTCTCTGGTGTATGAAACTTGCCCGTCTTTTCCGGTAACAGGAAATAAGCCATGTCCATCAATCGCAACATTTAATTCTCCTTCTGAGCGATAGAGAATTCCCGGAGAATAATCAACTCTAATGGTGCCTTCCAGGTAGCCGTTTTCCTTCATATAATGTTCAAAACGTTTATTTTTGTAGCCCCAATTGTTAATATTAGCAATATTTGTAGATATATTAATAAGAGCATCAAGCTGCTTATCAACATTATTAACTGTTCTGGATATAATTCCCTGAAATTGTGTCATTTGTTTATCCTTTTGCTATATTACACTCGTGCTAAATTACGGACGGCCTAGTTCTTGTATTGTTTTTGACAACTTGTCGTTTTGTGCGATAAACAATTGCCGATTCGCTTCAAAATTTCTTCTTATCGGTACAAGCTGCATAACTTCTGTGTTAAGCCTGACGTTAGAGTCTTCTGTATAACCTTGCCTTACATCTACGTCTTTTACATAAGAGCCGTCGTTAGAAACAACAGACAATCTTCCAAAACTAATATACTTTCCCTTATCTTGATCAAGATAAGTAATATCTCCCTCGTGCGAAACTCTTATTTTCTTTAAATCTTCAGGATAATTTTTAAGTTTCATAGGCTGCCCGCCTATATTCATAACTTTATGCCCTTCCAGCGTTAACAAATTTCCGTGCTTATCCAGCTTAAATCTTCCATCCCTGGTAAGCTTTATGCCGTAAGGGGTTTTGTATTGAAAATAGCCCTCACATGCCAGAGCCAAGTCCAATGGATTGTCAGTAGCACGAACCCTTCCTATTGATGTATCTTTAGCCTCAGAATAAGCATGTACCCCAATCACTTCCGAAAAGGAGGATATAACGGGAACTGATCTTTGATAGCCAACTTTACCAAAACCCAAAACATTTTTATTAACAGTATTGATTATGGTTTGTTGCATATGCATACCTCTGAGAGTAGTGCTTATGCCTTTTTCATCAAAGATTATTCCACCATAAACTTTCATGTAAAATCTCTCCTATTGTTTAAGTTAATAGGTAATAACAAATATTATACTGCTCATTAATTAAATTTCAGATTACTCTTTTCAGAGAATAGTTTATTTTATTAGATTTAACAGAATTAAATAATCTGAAAAGTATTTTTGAGGGAGTATAAATAATCTTAAATACTCTTTACAATAATTTCATCGTCAGTAAAATTTAAAAATTTGAATAATTTGCTAAAAATACAATTTCTGAGTGAATTTAGGGGTATAAAACCTCGAATCGATAAACTAAACGAATTAATTCAAAAGAAGTATTTTTTTTTATTAAGGAAGAATTTTTTTATCATATCCTTAAATAAGTTTACAAGCGCTTTTGCCTTGTTTTTAGCAATGCATTATTATCATCAACAATAAAAACAGCTCTTGTTACAGAAAAAGAAGATAGCATTAAAACTGATGAGATCGCAGTTACATTTTGGTATAAAACCTTTCTTTCAGAGTCTTTATCTCTTATTGATTCAGCGCTGAATTCTCTATTTTTAGATTTATTAACAGTAGGCAGCCTTTCAGATTCAACAAAGACAATTTCAGCTACTATACTGTTCTTTGACAACTCTTCCTTGATCGTTTCTTCTATTTGGGCTTCAATTTGTTCAGTCCCTTCATAGTCTATTTTCCTTTCTATCTTTATATTTAACTTATTTTTATTTTCCTGAATCAAAGTTATCATAAATTGTCCTATATTCTCTGTGGAAAGAAATATAACCACAGAAACATCTTCAGATTCTTCTTCTGCGCCGGCTGCGCCAAACTGAAGGTCCAGCTCTTGTTTTTGATTTACTTGTATTCCCGGATGATAAAGCAGTATTATATCTTCCATAACTTCCTTTGCTGACGATTTTTTACCTGGAGCGATTTGTTTTATAAGACTTGCGATTTCTTCTATTTGAGATGTATTGTACATTCTGGCAGGGGTATTAGCTGTAAGGCTTATAAGCTTGTTTATCACTTGTTTGGAATTTTCATTAAAAAACTCTTTTATTTGTTCTAAACTTACTTTTTTATTTTCATTTAGCAATTTTTGTAAATTTTGAGGACCAGATTCTTTATATAGCATTAATGTCAAAAGGTCTTTAAATTCTTTAGGCAAATTCAAAAGTTCTTTTGCCAGAATACTTTTTTGTAATGTTGTTATTTCATTAAATTTCAACTTTTTACCTGTTAAAAAATTCTCAGGGTAAAGCATTTGTTTCATAAGAACGTTTTTAAGTTCTTTTGCCAGTAAGTTATCACCACCTGTCAACTCTTTACTATTAACCACATCAGGGGTTTGCAAACTTTTTTCAATTTGCTGCATAGCTTTTAAAACAGTATTTAGACTTTTAAAAAAATTTATATTGTTATTCAATTTATTCAACTCTTATAATAAATTATAAAGACCGAGCAAATCGGGTAAAAAATTTTTTAATCCTTATATAATTCATTATAAGAATGTTTTTTGAGATTTCAACATTTTTATATTGGAAAATTTTGAAAAATTTATTCTAAAATTAATACAAAAAATAGGCTTATCATCAGGTATTATAGTTATATCAATAGCTTTACCCTTATAGTCAAAACCGATTATTGGCAGTATAACAGGTGTCAAGCCTATAAAATCCGGGTAATGATCTCCATAACCATGTAATAAACCGGCTCTATAATGAAAGTTTATATAAAAATTATCATTTATCTTTTTTTGCCATACCTCTCTGGACACCCCGGCAAAATAAGTTCTGTCATGATAACTGTTTATAAAAGAGCCGGCAGTATAGCCCTTATACTGTATACCGACCATATGATTATCTTCATTACGTCTTGTTTTGCTTGTATGTTTACTGAACATGCCTAAAATAACTGCATTTCGTGTAGGCTTTCCTTTTATAAGCTTCCAAGTTTTATCTAACACCCCAACCTTGTTATATTCTATTTTACCTTCAAGATTTTCTTTTCCATATGGTGGTTTTAATTTTATTTCAACTAATTCAAGCGGATTAATCTCTGCTAAGGCAATAATATTAAAAAAATAACTAAATAATATCAGTATAAAGATTCCAATTGAATTAAATTTTACATTTATATAGCTGCTTTTCAACTAATATCCCTCTTATATAAGCATCAAAATAAGCTATGCTTAAAAAATCGTCTCAAAAAAAATATACAAAACAGCAAAGTTAGTCTCTATATCTAAGAGGCTATATTTTAAAGCTAATTTTTAAAAAGGGTTTTATTTTTTATTATTGAGACCAGAATTATATACTCAAACATATATCATTTAAATTACAATATTTTATAAAAACAAACAAAATGCTTATAAGACCTAAACAAGTACCAATCATCTAAAGAAGCAATAATATATATTTTTTATTTCAAATTAAGCAATTTTTATATATTTATTGTTTTAATAATAATATAACAAATATAGCATCTCTTTAAATTTACCCAAATAACTAAACCAGAAGAATTTTAAAATTAAATAAGTGAGAGTTTATCAATTAGACGTGTTATAAGGAGAACAGGTAATGTCTTTCAATACAAATTTTAATCTTTCTAGCTACTTAACTAATTCTACTTCAATGAATCCAAATGTACAAAATAATATGGAAAATCAAGCATCAGCGCCAATGGCCGGCGGTATTTTTGGAAATGTAAGCGCTGGCATAACAGATAACTTAGGATTCAACTCCTCAGAGAGTTTTTACAACAGCTTTTTATCAGATGTAATACCTACCCAAAACAATTCAACTCTAGGTTGTACAGACTCAGATCAAAGTAATTCAAACTTGGGAGCAGCGTGGCAGGTCAACAGTGGAAGTTATCTTTCCGATAGTCAACAAACTAACAGCAATAATGGTATAGGCAAACAAATAAATGAAGCATCAGAAGCAAGCAATATTTTACAAAATAATGAAGGAGCAGGATTAACCAGTCAGTATAATAAGTTTTCAAAAGCGCATGATGCTCAACAAAGCAATTTAAACAACGGAATCGGTCTTCAGGTTAACGACGGAAGCAATATAAGCTATACCGGCCAAAGTAACGAAAATAACGGATACGGAAGTCAGTTTAACCAATTTGCAGATGCGACAGAGGCAAGCCAGTCTAACTTAAATAACGGTTTAGGTCTTCAATCAAATATAGGCAGCTTTATATCTCAGGCAGGCCAAGCTAACACAAACGAACACATAGGCACACAAAGTAACTTTGGGCAACAAGCCTCTGAATTAACACAAGGCAATAATAACATAGGTATAGGCAGCCAGTGTAACACTACAACAGAATCCAACTTAACAAACCAAGGCAATATTAACAATGGATTTGCATCTCAGGCTAATAATATAGCCCAGGGAGGCAATATCATACAAGGAAGTACCAACAATGGCACTGCAACACAAAACAATATAGCAAAACAGGCTCAGCTACTAGAACAGGGGAACTTAAATAACGGTGTTGGCGTCCAATCAAACCAAGGCATAGAAGCAGGAAACGGCCAACAATTTAACACAAACGAGCATATGGCTACTCAGTTAAACCAAGGTAACAAAGTTTCAGACTATCTGCAAACAAACAATAACTTTGGTGAAGGCGTACAAAGCAATTTACTAGGAAACGCAGCATCAGTATCTCAAGACAACTCTAACCATGGCATAGGCCAACAATATAACTTTGGCGATAATGTTACACAGTGGGGTCAAAACAACATAAACTACGGAACAGGCGAACAACAAAACCTAACACAATATGCCCTAAGAGGTAGCCAGAGTAACAACAATGAAGAAGGCTTAGCTAAACAAAACAACTTTGCTGACAATGCAATAGGGGCAGCCCAGGACAACTTTAGCAAAGGTACAAGCTCACAGACAAACAATACATTCCATACAATGCTGACAGATCAAAGCAATAGCAACAATGGCTTAGGCGCTACAATGATAAATAACTCAGAATACGCAAATAACATCGGTCAAGACAATAACATCACAGGCAACTCTAACTCTACAATCAACAATGCTTTATATTCTGGATTTGTAGAGCAGGATAACAACCTGACAGGTCATGAGTCAATGTTGCATAACAATTCACAACAGTCTCAAAATATCGGACAAATAAATAACTTGTTAGGAAGCTGGGGCGCTCAAAAGAATGATGCTTCAGCCTCAGATTCAGTAGAACAGTTCAATAACCTTACAGGTAACAATGGCCTACAAAATAACAACTCACTGGGTTCGTTATTATCACAAATGAAAAATACCGGCGAAGGCCATCAGCTAGCCCAAAACAACCAAAACCTATACTCAAACAATATGTTCCAAAATAACTATGGCTTAGGTGATGAGCACCAACAGCAAAATTTTTCCAACTATAGTAATAACAGCAGTCAAGATAATTCAACAACCGGATTTTCTAACTTACAAAACAACTCTGCCCTAATGAGCGGTTCTGCCGGTCAAATAAACAACTCAAACGGAGAAAAAAATTTACAAAATAATATGATGGATACATCAGAAGATATCTTACAAGTTAACAGAAACAAAAACGGATGGAGTTTAAGTCAATTCAACAAAGTATTAAGCTCTGCAGATAGTCTTCAAGTAAATTATAACCAATTAGGGCACGATTCAGGTCAAATGAACAACCTGGAATTTGCTACAAACGGATTACAGGTCAACACTAACTACCCACAATTTATTCAATAACAAGGTATTCCTTTTAAATCCAACCCAAATAATAAAACATTAAACTATTCTGGTTGTATCCTCTTGTTTTTCAGGAGGATACTCTTTTTCTGTTGTTTTTTAGCTTAAAAGTTCTACTAATCTGTTAATCTCCTCTTTTGTATTATAAAAATGAGGAGATATCCTCAAATTAGGGCCACGTTTTGATAATTGAACATTACTAGACATAAGCTTTAAAAAATCTTTTTCTATATCAGGCGTAGTAAAACTAACTATCCCTGAGCGATGCTTTGTATCTTTGCAACTAGCGATGTTAAAACCTTTTTCTTCGAATAAGCTTATGGCATAATCACTCAATTCAAGCACACGTTCTTCTACAAAATCCATACCGTACTGCGAAAACAAATCCATACTTGCTTCCATAGATGTAATACCCGCAATATTCATACTTCCTTCTTCAAATTTATCAGCCCCTTGCCTTATATCAAAATCTATTTTTGTAAAGTT
Organism: Candidatus Gastranaerophilales bacterium; assembly: GCA_028280605.1. Taxonomy (GTDB): domain Bacteria; phylum Cyanobacteriota; class Vampirovibrionia; order Gastranaerophilales; family JANQFW01; genus JANQFW01. The sequence continues at coordinate 887 of JANQLL010000188.1, read as the reverse complement.
TAGAGCATCTTTTACGGTTTTCCATCCGACTGATACAGGATGAACACCATCAAGAACTTTTTCACTGCAATACATAAATCCTGCCCCCTCCAGGGTTAAAAGCCATTTATGTCCATCAGCAACAACAAAATCAATATCATAGTCATTAATATCAAATTTTAAAGCCCCAAGGTCCTGAATAGCATCAACACAAAAATAAATCTTTTTTCCAAACTCGTTGCTTTTATTTTTTATTATTTGAGAAATTGCTTTTAAATCATTTTTAAACCCGTTAACAAACTCAATCCAGCTTATAGAGACAAGCCTTGTGTTGCAGTCAATTAATTCTTCAAGCTTTTTGCAGTCCAAAAATCCTTTTTCATCTGATTTCCAAAACTTAGTTTTAACGCCTTTTCTTTCTAAATTTAGCCAAGGATAAACATTAGAAGGAAACTCAATATCAGGAATTATTACATTTTCGCCATGTTTAAAATCAATACCGTTTGCAATAATAGACAAGCCCGCCGATGTGTTTTTAACAAATGCTATTTCATTGGGTTTAGCATTGATAAACTGCGCAAGCTTCTCTCTGGTCGCCTCGGTAAAGTCTGCCCATTTTGCATAATCCTTAAGCCCAAAGTTTAAAAAATGCTCCATATATTCATCCATATACTTTTTTGTCAAATTATGCACAGGCGCAACAGCCGCATTGTCCAGGTATATCAAATTTTTTGTCACAGGAAAATTTTTTCTTACATCTTCTATATTATTCATTTTTTTATTCTCCATAAATTTTAAAATATTTTTATTTTATACCAATTAGCAGTCTATAAAGTATTAACTATCCAGTTAGAGCCAACTATTGACTTGATAGTTTCAGAATTGCTTTCGTAGAATAAAGAAGCTTC
>JANQLL010000187.1 GCA_028280605.1 Candidatus Gastranaerophilales bacterium | reverse complement strand
TAAAATACTTTTCAGATTATTAAATCGAGTTAAAGTTATTAAAATAAACTATTCTCTGAAAAGAGTAATCTGAAATTTAATTGATGAGTAGTATAATTACCTCTGACTTATTCAACTTGCCTTTTTAATATCTATTATTATAAAAACATAAATGATTCAGAAATTGCTTAAAGTTAAAGAGTAAATTTTATAATATGTTTTATGTATAAAAAACAAAAGTGACGCCTTTGCGCCACATAAAAGTAATTTTTATGCTGTTTAAACTATGTTCTAAACTAGTACTATTTAATCCCGAAATTGTCCATAAATTTACTAATTAATTCTTGCAGGTTAAATGTAGTATTAGTATTATTTGTTTTATTTTCACGCTCTGCAAGATTATGTCCGTCATAAAGCTTTTGCATTTGGCTTTGAGTTGATTTAGGGTCAACCAATGCACTTATTGTTGCTTTCATCTTTTCACTGCCTGAAACAGTTCCGTCCATATTGCCTGTAGAATCAGTAAACATTGTCCAGGCTAAATATTCCCCCGAACTAATTTTATTATCAGCATTTAAATCAATAAGCTTTGATAATAATTCTCCTGCAGACCCTTTGCCACCTAATGCGTTCTGCATTTCAGATACTGTAGTAGTACCATTTTTATTTGTATCATATTGTTTTACTTCTTTATTTGCAAATTTTAAGCCTTTATCTATACTGTTTTTCCCAGTTTTCGGATCTTTAGGCGCATAAGTCACAGGCCTAAATGAAAAGGATTTAAAATTGACCATAAAATAAAATCTCCTTAATTCTCTCTCTTATATTTTTTAGGTAAAATGTATTTTAAATTTAGGGCAGATTAATTTATTAAAATAATTTTATATTTTAATAAAAACAAAAAATATTAAAAGATTGCTTAAGTTTGAAATATAAGTTATAAAAACAATCAATAGTAGATATGAATATAAAAAAGAGGGCAGATTATATAACCTGAAACCCTCTTCTATAAATTTACCCTACTCTCTCTTCACTCTATCTATTAATATATTCTTTTAGATGTTTTATTCGAGAGGACGCTCTTAGTTTTTTTATAGCAGAATCCTCAATTTGTCTTATTCTTTCTTTAGAAAAACCAAATTTTTTCCCTAATTCTTCAAGCGTTTTTGAACCTGGTACACCTATACCAAAGCGTTCTTTGATAATACTTTTTTCTCTATCGCTTAATATACTTAAAGCTTCTTCAATATCATTTTGCAATAAAGCACTGGTTGCTTTTTCATGAGGAGTTTTGTTAAACGTATCTGGTACATAATCTTGTAAAAATAAGTCTTCACCGACTGGCATGTCTAAACTGACAGGTTCACGAGACATAGCTTTTTTTACATTTGCCAATTTATCAACAGGCATTTGCATTTTTTCACTCATTTCTTCAAGAGTAGGTGCTCTGCCTAGTTCCAGCGATAGCTCGATTTTTATTTTTTTAAATATTCTTATCTTATCAGACATATGAACGGGTATACGTATAATTCTGGATGTATTTGCTATACATCTGATAATTGTTTGTCTAATCCACCATGTTGCGTAAGTACTAAATTTAAAGCCTCTTCTGTAATCAAAACGCTCCGCAGCTCTAATTAGCCCTAAGCTTCCTTCCTGAACTAAATCCATAAACAGCACACCTTGACCTACATACTTTTTAGCAATACTTACAACTAATCGTAAATTTGCCTGGATCAGTTTGTTTTTAGCCTCCATTGATTCTTTTTTCTTGCCTTCTCTAATTTTTTTGCCAAGTTCAATTTCTTCGGCTGGTGTAATCATTCGTCTTCTACCAATATCACGCAAATACATTTGCAAAATATCATCAGTATTTGAACCTGTTGTTATTGGCTTATTATTCTTTACAGTGAGAGATAATTCTTCCTCAGTATCCTCTAGCTTAATTTCTTCCTCAAAAATTAAACTGGTTAACTCTTTTTCTATTTTATTATCTTCTTCTTCATCTATATCTAATAAAACATCTATATTAAATTCATCTTCTTTAATACCTTTAGAATCTACTATTTTAGACTTTACCATATTTTATATACCCTTTTATACTTGCCAAGCTAAACAAATATTAAATTTGAAAATTTCAAACTCTTCTAAATTCTATCGACGCAGACATAATAAATTTGTTTCGTATTTAAAAAATTTTAAAATAAAATATACTCCCTCTAAAATACTTTTCAGATTATTAAATCGAGTTAAAGTTATTAAAATAAAATATTCTCTGAAAAGAGTAATCTGAAATTTAATTGATGAGCAGTATAAAAAAATTAAAAAAAAAATAGGGTTAGTATATAATAACAGACAGAAGATAAGGAAAAAGGACAAAAAATTGAAAGCAATAGTTATCGGAGGCGGATTAGCAGGATCAGAAGCAGCATTACAGTTGGCTTATCGAGATATACAAATTGACCTTTATGAGATGAGACCACTGTTAAAAACAGGTGCCCACAATACAGATATGTTAGGAGAACTGGTTTGCAGCAATAGCCTGGGTTCAAATGACACAGGCGCTGCAAGTGGCTTGTTAAAAGAGGAATTAAGAATGCTTAATTCGTTTTTAATAAAAGTTGCAGATAGGCACAAAGTACCTGCAGGCAATGCGCTTGCAGTGGACAGGGATTTATTTGCAAAAGGAATAACTGAAATGATAAATTCTAATCCTAATATAAATGTAGTAAAAAAAGAATTTGCCGAAATTCCAAATGAACCTGTAATAATTGCTTCAGGACCTTTAACCTCTGATAAATTGACAGAAAAAATTATTGAATTTACCGGGCAAAAAAATCTTTATTTTTACGATGCAATAGCCCCGATTGTAGAAAAGGACTCCATAGATTTTGATATAGCCTTTATGGCAAACAGGTACGACAAGGGTGAAACCGCATCTTATATAAATTGTCCGCTTAATGAAGAAGAATATAATAATTTTTATAATATTCTTATAAATGCCCCTAAAATCGAATTAAAAGAGTTTGAAACAAACACAGCCAAAGCTAAAGTTTTTGAATCGTGTATGCCAATAGAAGTAATAGCTTCAAGGGGTAAAGATACTCTGAGATATGGACCGATGAAACCTGTAGGTTTAACAGACCCGCGCACAGGCAGATATCCATATGCAGCAGTACAGCTTAGACAGGATAATATGTCTGCTACTTTGTATAATTTAGTTGGGTTTCAGACCAATTTAAAATGGGGTGCGCAAAAGGAACTATTACAGTCTATACCCGGACTACAAAAAGTTTCAATCATACGCTATGGCGTAATGCACAGAAATACTTTTATTAACAGTCCCTTTGTATTAAGTAAAACAATGCAGGCAAAAAATAATCCGAATATTTTCTTTGCCGGTCAAATCACAGGAGTGGAAGGTTATACAGAATCTATTGCAACAGGATTACTCGCTGGAATTAATCTTAGCAATCATCTTCTTGGTAAGCCACTAGTTGAGCTTAATAATACTTGTATATTAGGAGCGTTAAGCAGTTATATCACTTTTGATAAGCATAAAAATTTTCAACCTATTAACAGCAACTGGGGCATTCTTGCCAGTTTGGACTTAGATAAAAAAATATTAAAAAATAAAAAATTAAGAAATGAATATTATAAAGAAAGAGCTATAAATTATATAAAAAATGTGTAGTGGTTAATTTTTAAGTGATAAAGTGTAATAGAACATTTTGATACATCTAGTAGCAATGATTATGGAATGGGAAGAAGTGTTCCAAGTATAAAATGGCAAATTAATCCAGATGATATTTGCACCTCTGCTTAATTATCTCCCATTTTACTCTTTTGCACTGCCCATCATAATACCTTTTATAAAATACTTTAGCCCTAATAAAAATATAAAAATAACAGGTATCACAGAAATAACCGCACATGCCATAAGCTGCCCCCACTCGGTTGTTTCTCTAAAACTACCTTTAAACACAGCAATACCAACAGGCAAAGTTCTCATTAAATCAGAATTAGTAACAATCAACGGCCACATAAAACTGTTCCACGAAGATACAAAAGTAAAAATAGCAAGAGTAGCAAGACCAGGCAAAGAAACAGGCATAATAATATACCAATACGTCTGAAGAGGATTACACCCGTCAATTTTAGCAGCCTCATCAAGAGACTTGGGCAAACTCTTAAACCACTGCCTCAATAAAAACACACCAAACCCACCGAATAACCCCGGTAAAATCAGCGCATAAAAAGTATCTATCCAATAAAATTCCCTCATAAGGAAAAACAACGGGATAATATTAACCTGCGGCGGAACCATAATAGTAGCCAAAAATACAAAAAATATCAGCTCCCTATACTTAAACTCAAGCCTGGCAAAAGCATAAGCCGCCATAGAAGAAACTATAACCTGCCCCAAAGTTGTAAAAACAGAAACCACAGTGCTATTAAAAAAATATTTTACTATAGGTATTTTTTCAAAAATGTTTTTATAATTATCAAAAATAAAAGGCTCAGGCAATAAAACAGGCGGATAAGAAAATATCTGCTCCTGAGTCATAAAAGATGTTAATAACATCCATACAAAGGGAACCAGCATTGAAAAAGCTCCCAATGCCAATATAAAATACCCGGCAGTTATTTTTACTCGTTCAATACCCATTTCTTCCTGAATTTCCATTGCGCAAATGTAATCACAAACAATATAATAAACAATATATAAGCTATAGCAGAAGCCTTACCTACTTTAAAATACTCAAAAGCATTTTTATATAACCAATAAACTAAAATCATGGTGGAATTCTCAGGCCCGCCCTGCGTCATTAAATATATCAAATCAAACACATGAAACGACAAAATAGTTGTCATCACTAAAACAAAAAATATACTAGGCGTTAAAAGCGGCAATGTTATGTAAACAAAATTTTTAATACCCCCCGCCCCGTCAATTTTAGAGGCTTCGTTTATACTGGGTGATATAGACTGCAACCCCGCAAGTAAAATAACCAGGTTATAACCCAGATTCTTCCATACACTGACGATAATAATAGCAAGCATAGCAATATTTTTATCATATAGCCACTCTATCCTTGTGTTAAAGAATATCCACTTTAAAATACCTGTATTAGGATCAAATATCCATTCCCACGCGATAGCTGCAACTATTAATGGGGTTATAAACGGTATAAAATAAGATGTTTTAAATATATTACCGCCTTTAATATTTTTATTTAATAAAACTGCTAAAAATAAAGGAAAAATTATACCTAAAACAGTAGTTGTTATTGCATAATAAAATGTATTAAACAGTACAAAATAAAAATCACTACTGGTTAATAGCTCTATATAATTATTTAAACCCAGAAATTTAGGCGCAGATATTAAGTTCCACTGTGTCAAACTTATAATAAACGATGCAAAAATAGGAAAAACAATAAATATCAAAGTACCCAATAACGCCGGCAAAATAAATATCCACGCCCAGAAAATATCTTTTTGGGCTAGCCTATTTAATTTGTTTTTGAAATAATTAAATTGATTCATATTTATTTTATAACCTGTTATTGAATAAATTTGATTTTATAATAACTTGATTTAGCAATATCTTTAATTTCTCTATCAATTTGTGCTATTTTTTAATTATATAAAAACTAATCAAGCAAGGAAATTTTTTACTGAAAGGATAACAATATGAGTCTTATTATAAGCGATAATATTTTTAAAAAAAATGATATAAGAGGCATAGTTGGAAAAGAACTAACTCCTGAACTCTATGAAAAAATCGGTCAAGCGTACGCACAGTACATTATAAAAAAAAATCCAAATAATAAAAATAATTTATGGATAAGCTTATGTCAAGATGCAAGAAAGCATTCGCAAGAATTAGTTGACGCTGTATTAGAAGGCTTACTCTCAAGTGGAATAAATGTTATTTACTTTGGTTTATGTCCTTCACCACTGGGCTATTTTTCTGAATATGTTGATTTTAGTAAATATAATGTATCAGAAATTGAAGGAGCTATGGTAGTTACAGCAAGCCATAACCCTCCTGACTATAACGGTGTAAAAATCACCTATAAAAAGAATTCTTTTTCAGAAGATGAATTGCTTGAATTAAAAGACTTTATCAAGTCCGGCAATAATGTAAAAGCTGAAAAAAGAGGCCAGTTAATTAAACACAATGTTGTAGAAGATTATATTAGCTATATTTACAACTCTTTTGGTGAAATAGGTAAAGGATTAAAAATAGTAGTAGACAGCGGTAACGCAACAGGTGGTGTTGTAGCACCTGAATTGTTCAATAAGTTCGGCTGTGAAGTTATTGATATCTGCACAGAACCTGATGGTAACTTCCCAAACCATCATCCAGATCCTTCTAAAGAAGAAAATTTAAAAATGTTAAAAAATAAAATAAAAGAATGCAATGCAGACTTTGGTATTGCCTTTGACGGTGATTCCGACAGAATTGGTGTTGTAGACGATACCTGCTACAGTGTGCCTGGCGATCAATTATTATTATTATTTGCTCTTGATATTTTAAAAGATAAAAAACAGGGTGAAACCCCGGTATTTATCTCAGAAGTAAAATGTTCACAAGTTTTATACAATATGATTAATAAAAATGGCGGAAATGCTATTATGTGGAAGACTGGCCATGCTTATATTAAAAGCAAAATGAAAGAAGAAAATGCTACCTTAGCAGGAGAAATGAGTGGACATATCTTCTTTAAAGATAAATATTTTGGCTTTGATGACGCAGTATATGCAGCAGCCAGATTTATAAAAATAGCAGCCGAGAAAAAACAGCAGGATAATAACTTTAGAGTGTCACAGCTTATTAATGCTTTACCGCAAGTATTTAATTCAAAAGAGGTCAGAATACCGTGTCCTGATAATCTAAAGCATTCTGTTTTAGATAAATTAGAGAAACAAATTCAAGAAAACCCGGGTTTATTCGGTGCTAAAATAGAAAAAATAATAACAATTGACGGACTAAGAGTTGTATTTAACGACGGATTTGCATTAATAAGAGCAAGCAACACAGAACCGACCTTTACATTAAGATTTGAAGCAGGTTCTCAAGAAAAACTTGATATGTATCAAAAATCAATGCTGGATATGCTTGATGAAAATATGAAAAAAGTAGAAACAGCTGTATAAACAAAAAGATAATGAAAGATTTAAAATTATTTTTCTTGCGGCTAATTAAAATATTTACCGGTGTATTTTCACTGGTGCTGTTTGGCACCAGTGGATATATGCTTGTTGAAAAGTGGAACTTTATTGATGCCTTTTTTATGAGTGTAATAACATTTACCACGGTTGGTTACGGCTCTGTTCATCCTTTATCAATACACGGTAAAATATTCACTGTTATTTATATACTTGTTGGTGTTATATTATTCTTATATTTTGCATCTGTTTTTGCCGAATATGTTTTATTAATAAACTTTGGGGAGTTATTGAATAAAAAAAAAATGGAAACTAAAATTAATAAGCTAAAAGACCATTATATAATATGCGGATTTGGCAGAACAGGTATGGAAATAGCCAAGCAGCTTGAAAATAAAAATCTATGCTATGTAATTATAGACAAAAAAACAGATAATATAGGATCATTTTCCGGTCATCTTAATATACAAGGTGATGCTACAGATGATGAAATTTTAGAAAAAGCAGGTATAAGCCGTGCAAAGGGTTTATTTTGCTCATTAAGTGATGATGTTGATAACTTATATCTGACACTTTCTGCGAGAAACCTAAATAAAGACTTAAATATAGTTTCCAGGTGTGTAAAATCATCTAATGAGACAAAATTTAAAAAAGCCGGAGCAAGCAGTGTAATCTTGCCTTATGAGATTTCAGGCCGCAGTATGGTATCTTCAGTTACTAAGCCTTTAGTTTCACATTTTTTAGATGTTATTATGCATACAAAAGGCCAGGATTTAGAATTAAATCTTGAGCAATATAAAATTAAAAAAGATTCTTATTTAGAAAATAAAACTATTGTATCTTCTGATATTAAACAAAAAACAGGTGTTATAATAATAGCAATAAACAGAGATAATGAATATTTAACAAATCCTGCATCTGATACTGTTATTAAAGAGGGTGATTATTTAATAGTTCTTGGTAATACACCGGGATTAGTTAAGTTTGAAGAATTAATTTTCTAAAATGGAGGGTGACAACTATTATCTTCCATTTTATATCATTTTTAGATAAAATTATTTTAATAAAAATATTTATATTTATTTTGGGAGGTTATGCATGCAAAAGAAAATAGCAGCGTTATTATTGATTTTATTATGTATTGTCAGTATTTATGTAGGAATAAGAAGCACAAAAGAAATAAAAATAGATGACAAAAAAATATCCAAGCATGCTTCTCAAATAGCATTAATAACATTAGATGGAAATATATACTCAAACCTTTCTGACGGTTTTATGGATGATGTCAATTCTGCCGAAAATGTCAGAAAATCATTATTAAGAGCATTTAACGATCCTACTGTAAATGGAATTCTGTTAAGAGTTAACTCTCCAGGTGGAACAGTTGGTATGTCTCAAGAAATTTATAATATTATATTAAAAAACAGAAAGCTCAAGCCTGTTGTAGTATCAATGTCCGACATTGCAGCAAGCGGTGGTTATTATATAGCAGCTGCAGCTGACAGAATCTATGCAAACCCTGGAACACTAACAGGCAGTATAGGTGTAATAATGAGCACCTTTAATGTAAAAAACTTATTAAATAACAAACTAGATGTAAAAGCAGAAGTTATAAAAAGCGGAAAATACAAAGATATAGCTTCTCCTTATAAAAACATGTCTACAGAAGAGAGAACTATGTTGCAAAATATGATTAATCATACTTATAAACAATTTGTAGATGCTATTGCTAAAGGCAGAATAGAGAGAGATGATAATTACTCGGTAAAAAAACTCGCTTTAAGCGAAGATAATCTTCGCAAATATGCAGACGGTCGAATATTTATCGGTACTCAAGCCCAAAAGTTAGGCTTTGTAGATAGCATTGGCGGCCTGCAAGAAGCAAAAAAAGGAATAAGAGAAATTGTTCAAAAAAAATTCGGTATATACAGAAAAATACCTATTGTTCAGTATAATTCTCCATCCGGGTTAAATCTATTATTTTCCGGCATTTCCAGCAAATTTAATAAAATAAATACATTTAATAATTATATGCCTTTTAGCACAAAATATCCTCGTCAACCCTTGGTTATTTGGGAATAAAGGAGTATAACATGAATAATTTATTAGATAATGTATATGGCACCTTATTTACCCCGGATGAAACATTCGATCAGTTAAAGGAAAATCCGTCATTATTACAAGCAAGTTTATTGATATTGCTAATTACTGCAATGAGGCCTATTTTAGAACTAATAGGCACAAAAAATGAAGCATCTTTTTTATTAGGCATACTCGGAGTTTTATGTAGTATTTCGGGTGTTGCTATTTGTTGGCTATTTGTTTCTTACTTTTTAGATATATTTGTTGGTATATTTAGAGAGTCAAAAAAAATAAGAATATTTTTAACTTTATCAGCCTTTTCATTATTGCCTTTAATATTTTTAAATCCTATAAACTTATTAAAATCAGCAGGAACAGCCGGATATATTATTGCATTAATTTTAGGTATATTAGTATTTGTCTGGTTTATAAAATTGTTAAACTTAGCATTGATAAAGACTTATGAGTTAACATCACAAAAAGCTTTACTATTATTAAGCATACCTTTTTTAGGGTTAATCTTCTCAATAGGTGCTTATACATGGCTTATCAGTATTCTCTACACTATATTTTATTATTAATTAGTTAATAAGCAGTATAAAAAATTAACTTGCCAGATTTATATACGTAAGTATATAATAAAGCAATAACTAAAAAACCTTTTCCTATTCTATAATTTAGAGGATGATTCAATGTAAAAACCATGACACACTAGTTTTTATTATAATTATGAATTTTAAAGTTAAGCTGGTATTGGTATAAAAACATGAATTCTAAAGTAAAAAAAGTTATATACAAAAAAACTTCGTCCCATGGTCAGGGTGCTATACCCTTAGGTGCTTATGGGGATGTTTTATTATATGTGGACAATCCCACAACTGTAAAATTATTAGTTGATTTTAAAAAATACGGAAAAGCAATAATACCATTAAGTAGTGTAGAGACAATTGAGGAATAAGTATGAACGAGATTCTGGAAAAGATAAAACAGTTTTTTAACGAAAAAAAATATAGGTATATTTACCTGGCTGTTATTTTGCTTATTATTTTTATATTTACTTTTTCTTTGACTTCATCCAACAAATTTTCACGTAATATCCAACATTTTTTATACAATGTCGGACAGTTTTTTGAACAAACAGAGCTAAAGACTCATGATTTAAGGTGTCAATTACCTAACAGGAAAATTAAAGCAAACCCTGATATTGTTATTTTAGCCATAGATGATACATCGTTGGAAGTACTGGAAGAACAATATGGCAGATATCCTTGGAAAAGAGGCATATATGCAGACGTTATTGAATATATGCAAGCAGGTAAGGTTGACTCTATAGCTTTTGATTTAATGTTTCTTGGATACAGGGAAGGAGCAAAAGATCAAGACCTTTTATTAGCATCAACATTAGGAAAATATAAAAATACATATGTATCTATGAATTTTGACGTAAGAGATACTGAAAATCCTCCTGATATATCTGAAGCGTTAAAATATACTATTGAAAATAAATCTCCAAACATTGATTTTAAAAGTGTAGAATTTACCAATTGCAGGTTAATATTTGATGATATACTTAAACAAACTGATAAAATAGGTATAATAAACTTTTTTAGAGATACTGACGGTATTAGTAGAAGAATTAATCTATTTTTTAAATACAAAGACTCAATATATCCTTACTTAGCATTTAAAGTTTCATATGACTATATACAGAGACATGAACATCCTGATAATATAGATAGTATAAAAAATCCTAAAGTTTCAATAACTAAAAATAATGAAGTAACATTTTTTAATAGAAAACTTCCTGTTGATGATAATGGAGCGATGCTTCTTAATTGGTATGGACCATCTAGAACTTTTCTTCACATACCTTTCTGGCAAGTAATGAAATCGATAAATGATGTAAAAAAAGGAAAAGAGCCACTTATTCCAGCTGAATACTTTGAAGATAAAATTGTATTTGTAGGTGTAACAGCTACATCGTTATTTGATATTAAAACAACTCCTTTGGATCGTATTTATCCGGGTGTGGAGTTACAATCAACTGTATTCAATAATATTATTGATAATAATCCGACTAAAAGAGTTAAGCCATTTGTTGACTTTGCAATCTGTATAATATTAATCGTAATGACAGCTGTTACTGCAATTAAAGTAAAGTCATCTATTACAACATCTGTAATGACAGTATTAATTACTGCATTTTATATAATTTTAGCCTGTTACCTATTTAAAGAATATTTTATATGGGTAGGACTTGTAAATCCGGTTATATCTATTATTCTTACATTTACAGTTATGTATATTATTAAATACCTCCTAAAGTCCAGAGACTTTGAACATACATACAAACTGGCTACAACTGATGGTCTTACAAACCTATACAATCACAGATATTTCCAGGATGAAATGCTTAGATCTATAGAAAAAGCCAATAAAACCAAAGGTCATTTTACATTGGTACTTGTTGATATTGACTTCTTTAAGAAGTTTAACGATACCTATGGTCACCAAGCTGGAGACGCAGTATTAAAACAAGTAGCAGAGACCTTGAAAAAATCTGTCAGACCGGGCGATCTTGTTGCTCGTTATGGTGGAGAGGAAATGGCAATAATCTTTGCAGAAACAGATATTGAAGAAGGTATTAAATTAGCTGATAATATTTGTAAAATTATTGCGGCAAAACCGTTTAAACTTTCAGATACTGTTGAAAAACACGTAACTATAAGTTTAGGGGTTGCGACATATCCACAATGCGGTTTAACACCAACTGAGTTAATTGAATTTTCTGACCAAGGTCTTTATAGAGCAAAAGAAGGTGGTAGAAACCAAGTTGGAGCTATAGGTGAACTTCCTGACTTGAAGCCTTTAAAATAAACTTAAATAATCTAAAATAAATAATAACTTTTAAAAATACTGCCTCATTAACGGCAGTATTAATGTTATCATCATCTATTAAAGTATGTAGCCCTAGAAATTATAAAAAAAACATATCTGTTTTTAAGCTTGATGAAAAAATACCTTTTAATGCAAATGCCTGTGAAGACAATAATGTTTGATAGTTTTTTTGCTTCCAAGAAAATAATAAAGAGGTTAAACAATAATGGCTTTACTTGGTATACAAAAAAATGACAGTTATTCAAGAAGTGCAGGGGGGCTCTATGGGAAATATAATGTTTAAAATAACAGATGAGCCCCTTAAAACTTCATCTGCTATCGATGTTATTGATAAAAATTTGACTGCCTAAATTCCTGGATTTAAATAAAGAAAAAAGTGAACTGTTTAATTACATTGAGGATGAAGGTAGTGAAGGTGTTTTAAGCTCTTCTTTTGTTAGTAAAGATAAATTTGAACCATTCCTTTATTTAAAATATGGCTTTATTCTTAATGTTGATCCTTCTAATATTGGGGCTATTAGTCCCAATGATATAGGCTCAGGAAATAAAATAAAATTTTAAATTCCTTTTAAGATTAACTTCAATAATAAAGCAAAAACTACAGATTTTAAAGATTCATATTTTCTTGACCCACGCTCGTGATAAAATTATTATACTGCTCATAAATTAAATTTCAGATTACTCTTTTCAGAGAATAGTTTATTTTATTAACTTTAACTCGATTTAATAATCTGAAAAGTATTTTAGTGGGAGTATAGTATACTACCTCTCATTTTTAGTTGATGAGTAGTATATATACTGACGTTATCAAGGAGAATAGCGATGAGAAGCGATAGAATAAAAAAAGGTATTGATAGATCACCCCACAGAGGATTATTATACTCAACAGGATTATCCCCATCAGAAGTTAAAAAGCCTTTTATCGGCATAGCAAGCAGCTTTACGGACTTAGTGCCAGGACATGCCGGTATGAGAGATCTGGAAAGAGCTATTGAAAAAGGTATCCACACCGGTGGGGGATATTCATTTATATTTGGTGTACCTGCGGTATGCGACGGCATCAGCATGGGTCACTGCGGAATGAGATATTCACTCCCCTCAAGAGACTTAATCGCAGACTGCGTAGAAACAGTTGCATCTGCTCACGCTCTGGATGGCTTGATATTATTAACAAACTGTGACAAAATTACTCCCGGAATGATAATGTCAGCAGTAAGATTAAACATACCAACCATTGTTGTTACAGCAGGGCCAATGGCAGATGGAAGTTGTGAAGGACAGGCAGTAACTTTAATAAGAGGTACATTTGAAGCAGTAGGGCAATATAAAGCAGGTAAAATAACTGAAGAACAACTTGAGAAAATGGAATTAAGCTCCTGCCCAAGTATAGGTTCTTGCCAGGGCTTATATACAGCAAATACAATGGCTTGCTTAAGTGAAATCATGGGTATAAGCATGCCGGGCTGTGCCTCAGCCGGAGCAACTTCTGCTAAAAAGAAAAGAATAGCTTTTGACAGCGGTGTAAAAATTGTTGATTTAGTTAACAAAGATATTAAACCAAACTCTATTATAACTAAAGAATCTCTTAGAAACGCTGTTATAGCTGATTTATCTCTTGGAGGCTCTACTAACTCTATCTTACATTTACTTGCTATTGCAAATGAAGCAGGTATTGATTTATCTTTAAAAGATTTTGACGAATTAAGCAATAAAATAAAACAAATAATAAAACTCGATCCATCCAGCACACTTACAATGACTGACCTGGAAAAAGCAGGCGGTATTCCGGCTGTAGTTAAAAATCTAATGAAAGGCAATGCAGGACTTGCTGACACAAGCACAGTAGCAGAAATGAAACTTTCTGAAATTGCCGAAAAAGCTTGGGTTGATACAAATGTAATAAGATCAACAGATAGTCCGATAACACAAGAAGCGGGTCTGGCTGTTTTATCAGGAAATATTGCACCTGACGGTGCTGTAATTAAAGTTTCCGGCGTTGATAAAGAGTGCTTTAACTTTAAAGGTGGTGCAAAAATCTATAACAGCGAAGAAGAAGCAATGGAAAATATAAACAACGACAAGGTAAAAGCCGGTGACATTGTAGTTATAAGATACGAAGGTCCTAAAGGCGGTCCCGGAATGAGAGAAATGCTGGCACCTACTTCTACAATTATGGGTAAAGGTCTTGGTCAATCAGTAGCCCTCATAACAGATGGAAGATTCTCTGGTGGCACAAGAGGCTTATGCATAGGTCACATAGCACCAGAAGCAGCACTAGGCGGTCCTATTGCATTATTAAAAGACGGTGATCAAATCGAGATAGACATTACTAAAAGATCTTTAAATGTTTTAATTTCTGATGAGGAATTAGAAAAAAGAAAACAAAGCTTTAAAGAAGTACCTTTAAAAGTTGATAAAGGCTATCTTCTTAAATATGCAAAAAATGTTTGTTCTGCAAGCCAAGGGGCTGTAAGCAAACCTCAAAGTTAAAGCTTTTATACTTCCACCAAAATACTTTTCAGATTATTAAATCGAGTTAAAGTTAATAAAATAAACTATTCTCTGAAAAGAGTAATCTGAAATTTAATTGATGAG
>JANQLL010000186.1 GCA_028280605.1 Candidatus Gastranaerophilales bacterium | reverse complement strand
CTCATCAATTAAATTTCAGATTACTCTTTTCAGAGAATAGTTTATTTTATTAACTTTAACTCGATTTAATAATCTGAAAAGTATTTTGGTGGAAGTATATAAATATCAAAAAATATTTTGGTGTTTATAATAAACAATCCTGGCTCTTATTTTTTGATGAGAAAATCAGGATTGCTTTTTGTGAATATAATCTTTTAAATTTTGTATAGATATGAATAAATTTTTAATCTATATCTATTTAATTACCAAGTGCTTTTTGGGGAGATTTTTTGGGTGCTTTCTTTTGTATATCAGATGGTGACGGTTTAGATGTTGCAGATGGCTTTGCTATTTTTCCTTTTGAATCATCACCCTTTGGTCCTTTTGAGCCTCCTGGCGGTTGTTCCGGTCCGGCTGGTAGTGGTTCTGCTGGAGCAGATGGCTTTGCTATTTTTCCTTTTGAATCATTGCCCTTTGGTCTTTTTGAGCCTCCTGACGGTTGTTCCGGTCCGGCTGGTAGTGGTTCTGCTGGAGCAGATGGCTTTACTATTTTTCCTTTTGAATCATTGCCCTTTGGTCCTTTTGAGCCTCCTGGCTGTTGTTTCGGTCCATTTGATGATACAAATACAGATTTAGAGCGGGGTGTGCCTTTACGTGGCTTAATATTACCCGGATCAGGTTGAGTATTTTTTGTTGAACCTGCACCGGTTTTTAAAGTTTGACCAATTGTATTACCCATAATATTTCTCCTTATGGCTTTTTTGTTTTGTTTTTGTATTATAATATTTTTTCATATATTAACTTTTACTTGTTAATATATAATTATATTAAATAGCTATGAATTTATAATATGCTTTATTACTGGCTTTCTTTCATATTTTTAATTTTATATATATAATGTGCTAATATTTTATGTGATATTATTATAAAAACATTAGCATATTAAAAGTTGCTCTTTCTACTTTTTAATTACTTTAAATTTTATATAATATTAAAATATTAAGATGAATATTTCATAATGAAAGCTTTTAATTTATCTATATACTCATCAATTAAATTTCAGATTACTCTTTTCAAGAGAATAGTTTATTTTATTAACTTTAACTCGACTTAATAATCTTAAAAGTATTGTAGAGGAAGTATACCATATTGTTTTCCTCCTTAATATACCTTGGCAATAGTAAATATGACTTTTATCATCTTTTGTAAATAATCGGTAAATAGTATATCTGCTAATATTATGTTTCGATTATAGTAGTAAAGGAAATAGTAAAGAGAGGAAATTTAGAGATGCGCGTAAATAATTTTTGTAATCCATTAAGCTTTAGGGGTCCTAATGGTGAAGTTAATAAGAACCCACTAAAAAGAGTGCGAACAGAGTCGAGACTTTTACAAGATACAGAAGGACCTCCAGCAAAATCTGCTTCTTATTTGCCTGATGTTTATTATCTACGCACTTTTTCGCCCACTTCAGTTGATCTATTAAGAGCTGCGAGTAGGGTTAAAACTCAAGATCCAATTCCTAATATTACAACAATAAGCGGTGATGTTAAGAAAGACACGGTTTATGGATATATTGTAGATATTACAGGTAAGGCTGAAGTCGGTGAAGTTTTTGCAAAAAAAGAAGTTCAGATAAGAGAAGGGGCAACAGTAGGCAATGTTACAGTAGACTGCAAAGAAAAAGGCGTTCAACCAAAAGTAGTTATATTGCCTCACCATGCTATAGGTAAAGACCCTGCTACAGGTAAAGAAGAAACTATTTATTTGGAGCCTAAAGTAACTGGTAAAATTAATTTTCCTAATCAAAAAGGGTTAGTCGATACCGTATCTCTTGACTTTAATGATAATATCCCTATAAAGTCAAGTCAGATACATAATGCTACATATACTTACCTTAAGAATAAGAATGAACCTACACTGACAATTGACCTTTCGTCCGATAAAAAAACATATAAATTTAATGGTCAACAGGAAGAAATAAGATATGATGACCTTGATAATGAGGTGCTAAAAAAGTATGATTTAGCTTACTTTTCAAGCGCTGAACAGGAAAATCAAATTTTAGGCTATGAATATGAAAAAGTGACTATAGATTGCCCATAAAAGCTTTAAACTACAAATTACGATATGTTGCAGCAAAGACTAAAAGAGCAGGCAATACAAAACCTGCTCTTTTTTATACTTTTAAGGAAGAATTTTTTATTATATTCTTGTGTTCTATTTAAAATAAATGAAATACTTTAACATAGATAAAAACAGATGCAAGAATAAGTATAACGCCGCTAAACTTCATAAAGTGAACCGACATGGTTTTAAACACCGAAATTTTCTTTAAAAAAGAAGTAAACAATCCTGCAAAAATTAGGATAGAGCTTTGCCCTAATGAAAATAAAAATAGTAAAATAGCTCCTAATGCAATATTAGCTTTAAACGAAGTAAACGCTAATATTGCCGCAAGAATCGGCGTAGAACATGGTGAAGTTGCAAACGCATACGCCCCACCCAACAAAATAGGATAAAGTATTAAACTGTTTTTATTATTTTGTGGCATTTGCTTTACTACGGCAGGTACAGGGATTTCAATTACTTCTAAAAGGCTTAAGCCCATTAATAAAATAAATGATGCAATTACTACTGCCCAGATAGGGCTGGCATGTGCTCCAAATGCCATTCCAGCCATTGATGACACAACACCTAAAACAGTCAACACAAGAGCTAATCCGGCAGTAAAGCCAATTAGCTGAATCGCAATTTTGTTACTTTTATTTTCCTTGTTTCCGCCGACATAGCCAACAATTATCGGCAAAACCCCAAGCGTACAAGGAGATAATGAACTAAGCACACCACCTAAAAATACCAGTAAAAACATCCAGACAGGCAGTGCACCGTTGCTGGTGTTCAGAATGTCTAATATAAATTTCTCCATAATTATTCTTCTTTCCCACTTTCTTTTTTCGCGCCTTCTTTTTGCGCATTTTCTTCTTTAGAACCCTCTGCGCCAATCAAGTTCTTTAAATCTTTTTCTAATTCTTCTGTAGTCTTATTTTCTTCAAACCTCAAGATGACTTCTCCGTTTTTAATAAATATAGTTGTTGGTACTACACGTATTTTATATTTTTTTACTTTATCTTGTGTTGCCTTATCTTTATTGTTTATAAAGAGTTTTTCAAAGTAAATTCTATCCTTGTACTTTTCCCTTAGACCCTTAATGTTCTTTTCAAGTTCCTGGCATTCTAAACAAAGTTCTGAACTAAATATTAAAACTTGATAAGGATTCTCTTGAATTTGTTGCATATTAGTTGTTTGAGTTTTTGTTTGCGGTGCCTGCGTTGTCTTTAGGGCATAAAAAAGTAGCGCAGGCAGTATTAATATGGCTAAAATTATAATTGTATTTTTTTGATTTTTCATAGCTGTTTCTCCTTTTTAAATCTTAAAAAATTCATATTACAATAATATGTAATGTTCTAAAAGTCCCAAATTGTATATAATATCTATTTAAATGAACATAATTTATTTATTTTTTTATAGCACCAAAATTTTGATTGCTGTATTTCTACAGAATAGTATATAATATAAATGTTAATTTTGCTGTATATATAAGTACGGGGTGAGAGTTCAGTGAAGGTATTATTTGTTATTCCTCATTTTTATAAGGGTGTGTCAGAAAACGCAAGGTATAGCAGTCATTCTATAAGTTCAAAAAATAAAAGAAAAGATATTCTGCAAAGAGTTATTTTTCAATTACACAGTTTATTTGGCAATGATCATTATGCCGCAATACATTATAACAGAACTTTAGCAAAGCCGGCAAATGTATTTGCCTTTGATTTTGATATAAAAATTTGTACAGTTGGTGATAACCACCTTTTAGATGAAATAGATATTCCTAATAATTATTATGAAAAAATACCTGTTAACCCGCAAAAAGGCCCGACTTTTATGGGATATGAATGTCATAAAATATTAAGAGAAAACCTGGGGCACTATGATTATTATTGTTATTTAGAAGATGATATTATTATTCATGATCCTATGTTTTTTCAAAAGTTAGAATTTTTTAATTCTCAAACACCTATGGAACATGCCATTCAGCCTCAGAGATACGATTCTGGTTACTTTGACGGACAGTGGCAAAAAAAATACGTAACAAAACTTTATCCGGACTATAGAACACATGAACCGCCTGATCCTTATAAAACATTTATATTAAGAACTTTGGGCGTTGATTTTTATTTTAGTACAACAACTCATAAACATGCCGGAGCTTTTTTCTTGAATGCTGAACAATTTGAGCATATAATAAAATTCAAAGAGTTTGGAGACCCGGACACATGTCGTCCGAACCTGGAACTGGATGATGCGGCAACATTGGCCTTTGCAAGGCATTTTACGGTTTTCAAGCCAATGTTAGAAAACATGAGCTTTTTTGAGCTTGAACACGGTGTTCCTAATATGCTTCATCAATTATATTATGAGAATGAAGAGGTGGTTTGGGATCCATCCAGAGATTGATTGGTAGGTACAGCCAAAATAAGGGGAAAAACAATGGAAGAAGTAAAAGAAATGATAAAAAAAGCAACTAACAAAGCAGTTTTAATAATAATAGGATTGCTTACGATTGCTATGGTGGTTTTAGCTAATAATCTTCAACTTTTTGGATAAATAGTAATGTTTAAAATGTCAAAATTATCAATTTTAACTCTGTCATTTGCTTTCTTGCTAAATACATCAGCAGAAGCAAAAAATTGGGAATATGTAATAAAAGACCTTGAATATGAGCCATATAAACATCAGGCTAACGACAGATATATCCTGCCAAATAATAAAGTACTTATAAAAGAAGGTATTTCTAAATGGCAGATGAAAATGGGTGTTATTAATACAGCTGGTGACGTTTTAATTGAACCTGACAAGTATAATTACATTCAACCATTAATAACCAAAGATAAAGAAGTTTATTTTGCTTATTATATTAATAAAAGGCTATATAAAAATAATTATCTTTGCAGAATAGACAATCCGAATATCTGCAAAAAAAGTGTAAAACGCTGGGGGTTAATGGACAGTGAGTTAAATATCTTAATTGATGCTCAAGCAAACAAGATTGAAGATATTCAAAGTCTTATACTTAAAAACGGCAATTTTTTAGGAAGAGTTATAGAAGATAACGGTGTTGACTTTTTTGACTATTACGGCAGAAAAATAAGTTATTATTTATTCAATAAGCAAGGGGAAAAAATCGCAGGTCCTTTTAAATTTACAAAACACAATGGTGGTACTTATAAAAATATCAGTAATAAAGAATATATAATAGTTACAGATCAAAATGATAAAAACGCTCTTATTGATGCAGACGGCAAGACTATTATAGAAGCAAAGTATAAAAAAATTATAGATACACCTTATCCTGAAATATTTGTTGTAAAAAATGATACAAACAACTATTTTTATTTGAATATTAAAACGGATAAACAATTTGGACCGTTTTCGCAGTATTTTAATTTTTATAACGATTTTTCACTAGTTAATCAAAATGGTGGCTGGGGATTTATTGATAGAAATTTAGATGTAGTGATTCCGTTTAAGTTTTCGCTAGGCAAACCCAAAGTTAAGCAAAGCATAAAAATAATGAAAATTTATAATCAAAAATGGGTTGCCTTTGGAGCAGACAATAATCAATTAACAAGACTATATGACTATATTTGGAATCCTTACAATGGTTATATAAAAGTTAAGAATAAAAACAAATACGGTATACTAACTGTTTTTGGAGATGAAGTCCTACCTGTAAAACATAAAGATATCAAGTTTTTTACTGAAGATGGAAATTATGTAAGAGTTTGCGATAAAAGAAATAAGTGGAGCATCGTAAGTCTGAAAACCGGAGAAAAATCTCATCAAAAATATGACTGGATAGGGTCAATGAAGTCTCAGCTTGCGCCTGTTAATATCCGCGATAAGTATGCATATATTGATATATACGGCAATACGGTCATACCTTTTATTTATGATTATGCAAGCTCTTTTAATTATGGCTATGCACTTGTTATAGAGGATAAAGACTGGTATTTTATAAACCCAAGAGGGGAAATGGCATATGGGCCGTTTGAATATGCTTATCCTTTTAATGAAAATGGTTATGCTGTCATAAAAGTCAATAATAAATACGGCTTATTAGATATTAGCGGAAATTATAAAATACCTCCAGTTTTTGATTCTATAAAGCTTTTAGATAAGCCTAAAAAAGTATTTGCTCAGGCATTTTATTATGATCAAGAGAAGAATATGAAGTCTTACTTTATCAATAATGAGGGAAATCTTTGTACTAATTTAGACGGAAATACATCATGGACAAAATATTCCAGAAAAGTAACAAATGGTTATAAATACGGCTTTAAAGAAGGTAAACTTTCAAAATACAAAAAAAACGATGTTTTATTGGTTTACCCGGAGTTTGATAAGGTATCATCCGGTTTTGATTATAAAAAGATGTTTGCTGCCAAGCTGGAGGGCAAGTATCATTTATTAAAGATAAAATGGATGCCTAAAATCTATAAAAATGTACCCTATTTTAAAAATTTGAAAAACTTATAAAATAATTTCAAATTTAAATATTATCAAATATGAAAAAGGAATGAGCAGAATGAAAGATAATAATCCAGTAAATCAAAGGATATTAAACTACATTGATAGTTAGAAAAAATCTTTGGACTGCTATAATCATTCTTACAGGGGGCTTAGCAGGACTTTTATTGAGTATGTCGGATCTGACAATGAATTATGTTAGTTTTGTTAAAATAAGCTTTGCTGTAATGGGAATATTTGCAGAATTTTTCTTTTTTCATACATTGACAGTTGTAAATAGTCAAATACAAGAATTACTTAATAAGCTGGGAGATGGGATTTAAGAATGAATTTAGAATTAACCTTAGATATTATACCAATTGTTCTTACTATAGTTTTTGGGATTATGGTTGTTTGGTTTGCTTATAATCAAATACCTAAAAATCCACAACAAAAAAAATAGAGAGATTATGACCAATAGCATTAACTCAAAATTACAAGAAATAGACTCATTATACCGGTTCTAAAATAAATTTGTGATTTTTTTAGTAAAATGCTCCAAAATAAAAGTATGGAAAGATTAAAGTTAACAGAACAGGAAAGAAACATTT
>JANQLL010000184.1 GCA_028280605.1 Candidatus Gastranaerophilales bacterium | reverse complement strand
TATACAGCTCATCAATTAAATCTCAGATTACTCTTTTCAGAGAATAGTTTATTTTATTAACTTTAACTCGATTTAATAATCTGAAAAGTATTTTAGTGGGAGTATAAAAGTTATTATTTTAATTATCTCTAATAAATTATACTCTAAATTTTGCGTTTTAAAATTAAATTTTATTAAATTAAATTTAAGATGCTTTTAAAAAAAAGTTAAAACCCTTTTGTTTTTTAAAACTTAATAAAAATATTTTTTATTATCTGAAATATAACCTCTAGGCTACATAATATTAACAAATATAAATTAATACCCTAAAACATGCATGATCATGGTAAATTTCTTATTTTTACAAACTTTATTTATAGTGAATTACTATACTTAAAGTTAGTCGGTTAAATGTTTAATTATAATAAATACCCGTATCGTAGATATAAAACAAACGAAAAGTCAAATAACTATAATAATTTATATTACAGACCGAACAATATAAATTATTATAGTTATAGTAATTCTTGCTACAATCAAAATGAGTCGACTAAGCCTTTTAAAAAAGCCTATTACGCTAATAATCTTTCTAAAAACAATTATAACTCATCTCCTTACAGGCAAGGCGGTTCCTATTATAAGCATACCTATCCGGCTAAAACTTTAAATAACGTTTATAGCGCTAACTCCCCCAGTACAAGCAATTCTTATTACAATCAAGGTAATTACAATAATTACAAACAATCTTATCAGGTTCAAGCCACAAATAACAGCAATAATACAAGTAACGCTTATTACAATCAAGGCAATTACAATAATTACAAACAACCTTATCAAACTCAAATAATAAAGAATAGTAATAATGGAAGCAATTCTTATTACAATCAAGGTAATTACAATAATTACAAACAATCTTATCAGACTCAAACCGCAAATAACGCTTCTAGTTATCAAAATAAATCATATTATAATCCCAGCAATACAAATACCACTTCAAATAATAATTATGCTACAAATTATTACAACAAACCCTCAACTTCTTCTATAAATAAAAAGGAAGACATTGAAGAAACTTTAAAAGGCTTAACTGATTATATTACCAGCTGTAATAACTTGCCTAAAATATATAAAAACTGTATTTTTAAATTGCAAAAATTAGCTGAAAAGTATCCAAATGAGGTTAGAAAAGCAGTAGGCTTCCTTAGACAATATGAAAGATTGAATAAAAGAGCTATTAGTGATGACTTGTTATTACAGTATCAAAGAATATTAAGCAGTACCAAGAAAAATAAAAGACGAAAAATATAGGTTGAAATTTTAACATAAGTAAAGAATATCCTAGTGGGCAACAAAAGCTTGTTGATTGTAGATTTCAATATCTTATGATATAAAATTTACAATGCATTATTAACAAATAAATCATTTCAATATTATTAAATTTATAAAAAAACTTACTTAATTATAAATTTATGTCAAAATAAATTAAATTATTTAACAGAATATATGGAGTAAAATTATGAATTCTTTATTAAAAACACTTTGTATGACGTTATGTATTTTTATATTCGTTTTATCATTTTCAAAAAGTGCGATAGCTAGTGATGATTATAAAAATAGCCAAATCTATAAAAGTGCTGTATCAGGAGACATTAATTCTCAATATTATCTTGGTAATATGTATCATTTCTCTAAGAATTATAAAAAAGCATTAAAATGGTACAAAAAAGCTGCTTTACAAGGAAATCCCAGTGCCCAATATAAACTTGCTTCTATGTATGAACATGGATATGGGACATCTAAAAACAATAATAAAGCCTTAAAATGGTATAAAAAAGCTGCTTTTCAAGGCTATACTTTTGCACAACACAAACTTAACTCAATGCAAAAAACAGAAAACATTGCAATACAAGATCTTTTAAACAAACAGAAAATGGTTGAAAACATTGCCAAGCAAAAAACTATCGATGTACAAGACAAAAGCAAATCTATATCTGATAAACAAACTAAAAAAATGTCAAACGACCACTTAAAAGCACTAAAATGGTACAAAGAAGCGACAATACAAAATCGCTAGAGTTAAATATTTAAAAAATTATCCAGCATCTTATGCCCACCCTGAGTAAGTATTGACTCGGGATGAAATTGAACGCCAAGCAAATTTTTAAATTCTTTATGCCTAATAGCCATAATAATATCATCTGAGGTCCAGGCTATTATATCTAGTGGCTTGTCTTCAATAGATTGTCTATCCACAACCAAAGAGTGATACCTTGTAGCAATAAAAGGATTATCAAGATCTTTAAACAAAGGGTCATCTTTAAGGTATTGAATTTCAGAGACTTTACCATGCATTAAATAAGGAGCTTTTACTGTTTTTCCACCAAAAACTTCACCTATAGACTGATGCCCCAAGCACACACCTAAAATAGACTTTTGCCCTTTAAATTCATTTATAACATCTTTAGAAATCCCGGCTTGTTTTGGAGTACCGGGTCCCGGCGAAATAACAATGTGAGATGGATTAAATTTTTTTACCTCATCAATAGTTATTTTATCATTTCTAAAGACTTTAATTTCACAATCAAGTTCACCAAAGTATTGAACTAAGTTGTAAGTAAAGGAATCATAGTTATCTATTATTAAAAGCATTATTTTTTCTTTCTGATTTTATTTTATTCTGTTTTTATTTTACTCAAAATCTTTTTTAATTGTAACTTTGTATTTTCTACATCATAACTATTATTAATCAAAAAATCTGCTTTTTTAAAATTTTCATCCTGCGGAACTTGTGCGTTTATTCGTTTTAGAGCTTGCTCTTTTGAAAAATTATTTCTTTTAATAAGCCTTTCTACTTGAACATCGGGGTCTATTGTAATCATAATTATATAATCAAATTGTTCATTCATGCCAGACTCAAACAATAAAGGCACTACGCCTACAACAATATCTTTATCGATGTTCTTTACAAAAAAGTCATTAAAAGCCTGTTTTACTTTTGGATGTATTATTTTTTCAAGTCCTTTAAGTAATTCTTTATTGGTAAATGCAAGGTTTGATATTTTACTTCTATCTATTCCACCTTTATCATTTTTTATATCAGAAGCAAATGGTTTAAACAGTTCACAAATTTGCTTTATTACTTCTTTATCTTCCTCAAAGAGCTCATGGGTAACTATATCTGCATCAATAATAGTCACACTTTCTTGAATTAAAAGTTTTTCAACCAGTGTTTTGCCGGAGGCTATATTTCCTGTTATTGCAATCTTAATCATAGTATAATTTTATATTAGTAAAGTTATTAATAAAAGTTTTATTTATGCAAAGAAGAAAATAAACATGCAAACACATGAATATTATATAAGACAATGCCTGGAACTGGCTGTAAAAGGAGAAGGACAAGTATCTCCCAATCCAATGGTAGGATCTGTAGTACTGGATAAAAACGATGAAATAGTAGGCAAAAGTTATCATCAAAAATATGGAGAGCCGCATGCTGAAGTAAATGCACTAGACATAGCAAGCAATAAGGCAAAGCACGGAACTATCTATGTAAACCTAGAACCCTGCTCTCATTACGGTAAAACTCCACCCTGTGCAGACAGAATTATTAAAGAAGGTATTAAAAAAGTAGTTATAGGAATGCAAGACCCAAACCCAAAAGTTGCAGGCAATGGGATAAAAAAACTAAATGATGCAGGTATTGAAGTTATAACCGGCATACTTGAAGACGAATGTAAAAAATTAAATGAAATTTTTATTAAAAATATTAAGCATAAAAAACCTTTTATTGTGGTTAAAACAGCATCTACAATAGATGGAAAAATTGCTACTAGTAAAAAAAGCAGCAAGTGGATAACATCAGAGAAAGCAAGAGATAGAGTTCAACAGCTTAGAAATAAATATGACGCTATTTTAACAGGTTCAGGAACAGTGCTTGAAGATGACCCAACTTTGAACTGCCGAATGGACGGAGGACGAAATCCTGTTAGAATAATTATAGATTCAACATTAAAAACACCACCATCTGCAAAAGTTTATAAGCAATGCGGTACTCCGGTTTGTGTGGCCGTGGCTGATTCGATAGAGGATAATAAAATAAAAAAATATCCTGATCATATTAACTTTATAAAATGCCCTTTAAATGATGCTCAAAAAATCGATTTAAATTATTTAACTCAAAAACTATACGAAAATAACATATATAGCATTATGATAGAGGCCGGCGGAAGTTTAAACGGTGCATTTATAAAGGAAAATCTTATTGATAAGCTTTACTTATTTTTAGCTCCCAAGATTTTAGGCGATAATAAAGGTTCATCACTTTTTGATGGTCTTAATATTGAAAATATTAGCCAATGCAAAAATATTAAAATTGAAAATATAGAAATTTTAAGCCCTGATTTACTATTAGAAAGTTATTTTATTAATTAATATATAAAAAACAACTTCGTCTATGAGTTATACTTATCTACATACGATATTTTTTTGATATAATAATACTAGGTAAATTATTTTTACTTCATAACAATGTGTTTAAGGAATGAGGTTTGTATATGATAAATATAATTAAATTTTTACTTTTATTTTTTGCGGTCTGTTTAATATTATTAAAACAGTTTTATTTGGCAATTATTCCTATTATTATTGTTGCTGTCCTTATATTTGTTAGTACAGAAAAAAATATTAAAAGCAAAATAAATAAAAAATCTGATATAAATACTATTAACTCTTATAAAAATCAAGCAAGTAAAAGCCACGAAACTTTATCTAACTTAGTAGACAAGACTTTTGATATTTTAGATAAAGGACTGTCTTTAAAAACTAAAGCAAAAGAAAGCCTCGATGAATCTGAAAAAGCAAAATCAGCAGCAGACAATATAAGTTCTGAACAAGAAAATATAGCAAGCTCCATAGAAGAAATAACTGCAACTGTAAATATACTTGCAGAAAATATTATGAATGAAACAGAAATGTATAATGAACTTTCAGAATCTGCAGGGCAAATAAATGAAGTAATATCAGCAGGCCAAGAACAAACCCAAGCCGTTAAAAATGATTTTGAAAAATTAAAACAATATTCTCAAAAACTTGATGAGCAGATAGCTACGTTAAAAAACGGATCAAAATCAATAGAAAATATAATTGAAAACATTAAAAGTGTTGCAGGGCAAACAAATTTATTAGCACTTAACGCATCTATAGAAGCAGCAAGAGCAGGTGATCATGGTCGTGGATTTGCTGTTGTTGCAAGCGAAGTAAAAAAACTGGCAGAAGAAACACATAAATTAACAAGTATTGTAGAAAGTGATATTAAAAACATTCAAAATATAACTAATATAGTATCTGAAGTTTCTTCCACTACATTCTCTGGTATTAATAAAAGTGAAGAACAAATTAATATACTTATTCAATACTTTACAAAGGTAGTTAATTCTATAAATACAGTAAATAAAAATATTTTTGAAATTAATGATAGTATTCAACAAACCAGTGCAGGGGCTGAGCAGGTTAACGCTACAATAGAAACAATAAGTGCATCTATTCAAATGATTACAAATGAAATACTTGAAATTAGCAATCAAGCAGGTTTACTTTATGATAATCAAAATACAGTTACTAATTATTCTAGTGAATTAATTGATTTTGTATCTAAATTAAACTCAATTGAAAAACAAATTTTCCTTGATTTAAGACTAAAAGACCATCATAACTGGATACAAACGCTAAAAAAGGCAATAGATGAAAAAAATGCTGGTGTATCTTTACAATTAGATCATACTTTATGCAAACTTGGTAAATGGTATTTTAATTACAAACCAAATGATTTTGAAAAAGAAATTTTTGAAAGTATAAACAAGCCTCATATGATAGTTCATTCTTCAGGTCGTGTTATTCTCGACCATATTAAAAATAGTAATATTCAAGCTGCAACTTCTACTTTTGAAACAGAAACAATGCCGGCTGTAAAACAAATAGAAAAAATATTTAATGATTACAAATATATATTAAAAAATCAATGCTCAGTATAAAAGATATAAAAACTAAACGTCTCATGAAAAACTTGATTTTTACTTATTTTAAGAGTATCTTTTAAGTGAAAGTCATGATATACTTCCACTAAAATACTTTTCAGATTATTAAATCAAGTTAGAGTTAATAAAATAAACTATTCTCTGAAAAGAGTAATCTAAAATTTAATTGATGAGGAGTATATCAAAGACAGGTGCTTATAGTTCAAAGCTTTATGCATTTGGAGTAGTTCTTGGCGTTGCTTAATAAGAGTGTTCAAGTTTATAAGATCATATTTAAATTTATGCGGAATGAAATTTGATTTATAAATTAAGGATAGGGAATGTAGGAGTAAGTAAAAAAATGGCATATGGGTCACAATTTTTAGCTAGGATAGGACGTGTAGCAAATAGAGCAAAGATGGCAGCTGGTCGAAGTGCTAGATCAAAAACAGCTGGAGCTGGAACTAAAAGTATTGATGATATTGCGGATAAAAAATGGATCGGCGATTTTAGCGATGATTTTAGTCCTAAAAAAATTCTTAGTAAGAAAAGGCAAGAATTAGTTAAAAGATTATCACAAAAGACAAAGGGAGGTAGTTATGCGTTTAAGACTCCTCCTCCTGTGGAAAAAGGTTTATGGCAAAGTTATAGAGACCTACCACTTTGGGAACAACTTGCAATACCTGCTGGTCTTGGTCTTACTGGTTATGGTGCGTATGAGGCATTTAGGCCAAGAGGTGCTGGTGGTAGTGATGAAGGAGTAATGTATGTTGATGAAGTCCCATATCAAGGGTCAGCATTGGATGATCATAATACTACACCAATGGGACAACAGTATGTTCATCAGCCACAATATGGCTATATGGCATAACATAAACAAAAAGGTTAACATCTTTGACTTTGCTAAGGAAGCTCCAGTTTAAATAGCCTCTCTGCTGGGAGGTAAGAAGGATGAAAAAGAATTTGACATATGAGGATGGTCATGGATTTGATAAAAAAAGCTTTTTATTGATTACTTAAAATTTTATTTGATTTTATTATGTATTTAAAATTTTAAGACTTTAAAAAATAAATAGTTATTTAGTTAAGCTGTTAATTTAAGCATAAAAAGGCTTTTGGTTATTTTGTAAAAAATAATTATAAAAAATAATACAAAAGTATAAAAAAATAAACTAGCCAAATTTAAAAATATATAATAAAATTAAAATAGTATATCTGCCATATAAACTTTAAAAATATTAAGCTCGTTATAATTAGTGACCCTAATTTTAATTAATGGGGTGGTATAAATAGATGAGAAAAAAAAAACAAATAAATGTTAAGATTTTTTATGCAGATATTACAACAAATATATTAAATTCTTTTTGAATTCGAGTGAGCCATTAAAGGAGTATTAACCTAAATGTTAGACGAATTAATACAAGAAGGTCAAAAAGAAATACAAATGATCGTATTTAAGCTGGGTCAGGAAGAATATTCTGTTCCTATAAAGACTATTCAAGAAATTATAATGCCTCAGCAATACACGAGAATACCTAGTTCTCCAGTCTTTGTAGAAGGAGTTATTAACCTAAGGGGACATATAATACCCATTATCAACGGTAGAAAAAAGTTTAATATGCAGACAACAGAAGAATCAGAAATTGCTGAAAAAAACAGAAGAATTATGGTTGTAGAAGTTTATAAAGAAGCAGTTGGTTTGATTGTAGATTCTGTAACAGAAGTAATTTATTTAAATGTAGATAATATTGAGTCGCCACCAATAGAGCTAGAAGATGAATCTGATTTCTTATGGGGCGTAGGCAAGCACGAAGAGAGATTATTAATTTTATTAAATCCTGATAAATTATTATCGCTTAATAATCATTCTATATTATCTGATTTTACTTTAATATCAGATAATATTAGACAATCAGTTTAGCCGTTTGAAAAAATACATTTAATTATTTTATCCTCTAATAGTTTAGCTTTTGAACAATTACCTTTGCAATTCTGAATTAAAACTGCAAAGGCATATTTGTTTTTGATATTTGTAGTAATATATCCTGTTATTCCGCTTATACCTGCTAGTGTACCAGTTTTAACGAATAATTTGCCTTTTAAATAAGGATATCTGTTTTTAATTGTGCTGCTTGTATCTGTCGGACTTGCTAGTGACATCTTATATGTTTTAAAATCTTTTGTTTTTTGTAATTTGAAAAGTGCGCCTGTCATCCAATTTGTTGTCAAAAGATCGTTGTGAGATACGCCGCTCGCATCAAAAATTGCAATATTTTTAGTATTTGCACCTATGTTATTGTAGAATTCTTTGAATAATTTGATTGCATTGTTCGTATTTCCTGTCTTATTAAATGCTTCTGCTGCAGCAAGCTTGAAAAGTATCTCTGCGCCAAGATTATAACTGATTTTATTAGTATAAGATATTTCGTCTGTTAATTTTTTATTATGCGAGCAGATTAGTTCAACATCTTTAGGCAACTTGTTCTCAATAACCTTTCCATTAAATTTTATCTTATTTTCTTTTAAAGCTTGTTTAAGCCTGTATATAAAGTAATTATAAGGGGTTCCTACCGGTCGCATTACAGATATATTTTTATTTATTGCCCCTTCTATAAAAATAGTATCAGTATCTATCCATGTCTTCCTTTGTACTGTAATATTATGAGTCATTGATGTAATAGCGTCATTGACAATTTTTACCGGGTAAAAATTACTTATTTTTACTTTCGGTGTATTTCCTGGTGTCGTTGGTATGACCTTTATATTTATTAAATTTTTATCAAGATTGTAAGCATTAAATTTCGGCATGAATTTATTGTTTTCATCATCCCACATCCAGCCTGTGCCCCAAGGAACATCGTCTATCTTAAATGAGTCAATAATTATATTACCATCAATATTTTGTCCGTATTTATGCGAGAATTCTTTGAATAAGGATTTTAAATTCCAGCTTGTCAGCATAGGATCACCACTTAATTTAATGAAAATATTTTTTGAGTTTTTATCTTTATAAATTTTTGTGCTTACAATGTAGTCTTTTCCTAATGAATTTAATGCTACAGCTGTTGAAAATGCTTTTAATGTTGAAGCAGGATGTAATAATTTATCTGCATATCTTTCATAGATTATCTTGCCATTATTTGCATTTCTTATAGACACAGAGATAAGGGATTGTTTTTCGATATTGCTATTATTTATTAATTTATCAAGATTTTGATTAAATTTACTCTTTGTAAAGCCGCAACATAATATGCTGATTAAAAAAAATAATATTACCAATTGTTTAAAATTTTTCATTATTTCTTCCTTAGTACCCTTTTTAAAAATTTTATTTTTTATTATTTTTAGAAAAATCATAAAATAAAAAGAAGTATAGCAAAGTTAAACGTAATAGAAAATATATAAACTTGACAAAAGATAAAATAATTAGTATACTGGTACCAGTTAGTTAATCACTCAAAAGACAGGAGTGTTAAATAAATTAATTATGAGTAATATTTTAAAAATTTCTGATGCATCATCAATAGCACTGCACGCAATGATTTTTATAGCCAGAAGCAATGATAAGCTTGTGTCAGTAAAGGATATATCTGGAGAGCTTGATGTGTCTGCAAATCATTTGTCCAAAGTTTTGCAAAGATTGGTAAAAGCAGAGCTCGTTATTTCAATAAAAGGATATGGCGGTGGGTTTAAACTTGCTAAGCCAGCTGATAGTATTAATTTTCTTGAAATATACGAAGCAATTGACGGAAAATTTAAGCCGTCCCACTGTCTTTTAAACAAATCAGAAAATTGTCAAACCGGTTGCATAATGGGTGATTTGTTAGGATCTATTAATACTCAAGTAGAAAATTACTTTAATAAAACTAAACTAACTGACTTTATGAAATAACTTTAATAATAAATAATTTTTTAAAATTAATTGGATAATCGGTACTTATTATGTTATTTGAAATTAATAAAAGAATATTTAAAAAGCGGAAATAGATAGTATTTAAAGGAGAAATCAAAAATGAATATGTTTTGTTATCAGTGCGAACAGACTTCTAAAGGAACAGGTTGTGTAAATATTGGTATTTGTGGCAAAAAGCCTGATGCTGCTAAGCTGCAGGATGATATAGTTGCAAAAGCTAAAGAATTGGCTTTTTACTTAAATAAAAATGCTCAATACGGTAATGTTTGCATAAGTTCTTCAAAAATTTTAGTAGAAGCGTTTTATTCAACTGTAACTAATGTAAGCTTTGACACTAAAGTATTAGACAAATACGTTAGCGAGCTGAATGCTCATATAAAAAAGCAAAAAGATTTGTATTTGGATTTAGCCAAGCAAGAAGGTGCTAGCGCAGAAGCTTATATTGTAAATCTTCCGGTTACAATTGATGAGCGTAAAAAAGTACTGGGTGAGGATGTTGTATCACTTCAAGAAATTATTACTTACGGCTTAAAAGGTACAGCTGCATATTTTGCTAATGTTGTTATGGCCGGCAAGGTTAATGATGACATTTTAAAGCAGTTCTTTGAAATTGTAGACTTTTTAAACAAAGAAAATCCTACAGTAGATGAGCTTGTAAGTTATGCTATGAAAACCGGTGAGCTTAACTTTAAAGCTATGGAATTGTTAGATGGTGCACATACAGATGTTTTTGGGCACCCTGAGCCAACGCAAGTAAGAGTAAATGCAATAAAAGGCAAGGCTATACTTGTTTCCGGTCATGACTTAAAAACACTTGATGCGATTCTTAAGCAAACTGAAGGTAAAGCTATTAATGTTTATACTCACGGTGAAATGTTACCTTGTCTTGCATACCCTGCATTAAAGAAATACAGTCATCTTGTCGGTAACTACGGCGGTGCGTGGCAGGATCAGAAAAAGGAATTTAGAGAGTTCCCTGGCTCAATCATTATGACAACAAATTGTATCCAATATCCTGTGGGTTATGATGATAGAATCTTTACAACCGGTGTTGTTTCTTGGTCTGGCGTACAGCATATAGCTAATAATGACTTTGCTCCGGCTATTAAAAAAGCTCTTTCTATGGAAGGATTTACAGAAGATCAAGAAGATAAAAAGATAACTATTGGTTTTGCTCACAATGCAGTTTTATCAGCTGCTGATAAAGTAGTTGATTTGGTAAAACAGGGCAAGATTAAGCACTTCTTTTTGATAGGCGGATGCGATGGTGCTAAATCAGGCAGGAATTATTTTACTGATCTGGCTGCTTCTGTACCAAATGATACTATTATTCTAACTTTAGCTTGCGGTAAATTTAGGTTTAATAAAATGGAATTTGGTGATATAGAAGGAATTCCAAGATTATTAGACATAGGTCAGTGTAATGATGCCTATTCTGCAATAAAAATAGCTGTTGCATTAGCTGAGGTATTTGACACAGATGTTAACAGTTTACCATTATCAATGATATTATCTTGGTATGAGCAAAAAGCAGTTGCCATATTACTTACATTACTCCATCTTGGTGTAAAAAATATAAGACTTGGACCTACATTGCCTGCATTCATTACTCCTAATGTATTAAACTTCTTGGTCGAAAACTTTGCAATAAAGCCGGTAGCTACAGCAGAAGAAGATTTAAAAGCAATTTTAGGTCAAACAGTATAAATGCTTAAATAAATATTAAATAAACAACTTGGATCGCAAAAATGCGTTATCTTAAAGTTAAGAGAAAAGTCGGTGATATTCATCACTTCTCTTATGTCACCAATATAAGCTTTGATATAATTTAAGTTTATTTGGAAGCATAAAGAGTTTGATGTACACCTAAGAAAAAGTATAAATTCGCCACTTTTCTTGATTCCTGACAATATATATTATTCCGATGATGATTTTATGTTATCATCGGTTTTTATTATGTATAGGTACTTAGATTATGAAAGTTTTATTAGCTCCAAATAGTTTTAAAGGCTCCATATCCGCTGTTAAAATAGCAAATGTCTTAGAAGAAGCTATTAAAGCAAAAAATAAAGATATAGAAGTAATAAAATCTCCAATTGCAGACGGTGGAGACGGATCTATAGATGTGATATCAAATAATTTTAATGTTGAAGTTATAACGACAAGGGTATGTGATCCTCTGTATAGACCAATAAAAGCTAATTGGTTAAAATTTGGAGATATAGCTTTTATCGAAGCTGCCGCAGCTAACGGTTTAAAGTTATTAGAATCTAAAGAATATAATCCGTTTATAACAACAACTTATGGAGTTGGAGAATTAATATTGAACGCCATAGGTAAGAAATGTACTAAAATATACTTATTTGTTGGCGGAAGCTCTACCAATGATGCTGGAGTCGGAGCATTGCAAGCCTTAGGCATTAATTTTTTAAGAGGTGATAAGATTTTTAAAATAAAAAATATATTAGATTTAAGCTTGGTTGAAAAGGTAGATTTTTCTAAATTAGATGAAAATATAAATAATACAAATATAATAATAGCTTGTGATGTTAATAATCCACTTACTGGTATAAATGGAGCCTCTTATGTTTATTCAGAGCAAAAAGGAGCAAAGGAAGATGATATCTCCAAGTTAGATAGCGTTCTTGCTAATTTTGCAAAAATAATGAGCAATCTGTTAAACAAAGATTGTCAAAATCTGTCGGGAGCTGGTGCAGCTGGTGGCTTGGCTTATGGATTGGTTCAACTCTTAAATGCTAAAATAGATAATGGATTTGATATTATTAGTGGCTTATTAAATTTTGAAGAAAAAATTAAAGAAGCTGATTTAATAATAACTGGAGA
This sequence comes from Candidatus Gastranaerophilales bacterium, assembly GCA_028280605.1. Lineage (GTDB taxonomy): Bacteria > Cyanobacteriota > Vampirovibrionia > Gastranaerophilales > JANQFW01 > JANQFW01. The sequence goes on along the minus strand of JANQLL010000184.1, from coordinate 13,286 downwards.
GGGTAAATTAGACTATCAAAGCTTAAGCGGTAAAGCTCCAATAAGAGTTGCGCAACTTGCAAAGAAGCATAATAAAAAATGCATATCAATATCCGGCTGTATTGATTCAGCTAAGCAGCTTGAAGAATATTTTGATGAAATTTATTCTCTTTCCAGCATAGCTAAATCAACCCACAGCGCAATTGCCAATCCGGAAAAATATCTTTTTGACGTGATTAATAGGTATATTTTTATAAACGAGCAAGGAGCGGACAGTCGACAGACTTAACCACTCCTTGCAGAATGAAACTATTCTTTTTGACTAACTAACTACTTAGTGAGAACAGTATGGAAAACCATACAAAAAGAGTAATGTTCAGTTTTTACAGTTTAGGAACCAAACTAAAAAGTAAAAGTGATCTAACACTCGAAACTGACACAATTGTAGAAGTTGTAAGTTAAATACCGTAAATTATGTCGTGAAACTTTGTGCATTTCAAGTATTATATATACATTATATAGTGTTTAAATGAAAAGTCAAGTCATTCTTAAAATTTTTTATCAAATTTTACAAGATTAAATTTATAAAATAAGTTGCGTAAGACAAGTGCTGTTTAAGCGATTTAAAGAGTAATAATATGATTATTAAAATAAAATAAATGGGCGATATTCAAATGCAAAAATACTACTTTTTTAGGAATGTAATTAAAATTCTTTTATTGATAATTTTATATGTACCAAGAATTTAAGTAGTTAAATTTTATGCAAATCAGCTATAACAAAAATGCATTCAAAACTTATGATTAATATTATTTTTGCTGCTTTAAAATCTGTAATAGATATATTATTATTGTTAATTTTTCAAAAATATTTTATAATTACAAGTTATTAAATATTTGCAGAAAATAATGTTGTTAGTTAATATAATTTCAAGGAGGTATTCATGAAAGAATCAATAGGTGACACGGCGGGAAAAATATGGAGTTATTTGGACGAAAATGGAGAGTCTTCAATTACAGCACTGAAAAAGAATTTAGAATTAAGACCTGATCAAGCTACTATGGCAATTGGCTGGTTGGCTAGGGAAGATAAGCTAAGATTTGTAACAAAAGGTAAATCTGTAAAAATTTCTATAAATAATTGATTTTTTGCATTAGTTAATGGTGTATACTTATACTACACTTAAGATAAGTATTACTGAAAAAATGCAGGTTTATAATTATGAGAATTTTATGTCTGGTTATTATTAATATATTTTTTTTAATGATAGCTTTTTTCCCAAGCTACGCTAATAATGCCAGATTATTTTTTTATCAAGCTAATGAAAATTTAATATCAGGAAATTTTATTCAAGCTATAAATTTATATCAAAAAGCAATCGATAAAAAGCCCGATTATACCGATGCCTACTTAGGATTAGGTATTGCGTATAAGGAAATAGGTGATTACCCAAGTGCATTAGATTCAACGAATAAAGTTCTTGAGCTCAATCCCAAATATTATCAGGCTTATTATAATTTAGCTTTGATATTGGAAAAACAAGGTCAGAATCAAGAAGCAATTAATTCTTTTGAAATCTTTTTGAGAAAAGTTCCGGGTGCTGATCGTTTTACAGATGTAAATCAAAGAATTTTACGCTTGAAAAAAATATTAAATGAAAATAATAAAATTAAAGAATTTAAAGAAATAAAAGCTAATTAGATATGATTTTTCTTAATACAAATTCTAAAATACTTTTCAGTTAGTTAGTTTAAAACCCTAAACTCTAGAAAATAAAGTATTCTAGGTATTGAGTAATTCTAAGTTGAACTGATTAGTAGTATAAAAAATTTAAAAAAGAAAGTTGACAAATTGTTTCTTGCAAATAGAATGAAGATGTCAACTTTTCTTTTGACTATATTTTTATTAAATTTTAGAAAGAGATTAATTTGAAAATAAACTTAAAAGAATTTGAAAATGCACCAGACCAAAAACAGGATTTTTACTTTGAAGAAATCATCAAAGAATTAGATAACAAAACACCTGTAAAAGGTCTAATTAGTGCGCAATTAACAGAATATGGTGTAAATATCAATGGCGAAGTTGACACTAAGTTAAATTTAATTTGTGATAGATGTTTAGACTTTTTTGAATATAATATAAATGTAAGTTTTCATGAAAAGTTTGTAAAAAATGGTCTTAATTTTACTCAAAATCAAACAGAATATGAGCTAAGCAATGAAAATTTTGCAGAAGAATTACAAGATCGTGAAGAAATTAACGTGACAGATTTAATTTACCAAAATATAATTATAAATGTACCTGGAAAAAATTTATGTGATATTGATTGTAAGGGTACTCAAGCCTTACAATATTTGAATAATAGGGATGAAATAGATCCAAGATTAGAAATATTTAAGAAGTTATCTTACAAAATGGATAATGACAAGACAAAGAAAGATAGGTGATATTATGGCATGTCCAAAGAAAAAAACAGGTCGATCCGCACAAGGGCATAGAAGATCAAACTGGAAAGCGACTATTCCAACTACAACAGCTTGTAAAAATTGTAATGAATTAAAATTATCACATACCGTATGTAGTTTTTGTGGATATTACGGTGGGAAACCTGCGAGTATTAAGATAGAAGAAGAATAAGAAAAAATGTCAATAAAAATTGCAATAGATGCTATGGGGGGAGATTATGCTCCCGAGGAATTAGTAAAAGGTGCAATAGATGCTGCCAGAGAGTACAATGTAGGTATTCAGCTTGTTGGAAAAGTTGATAAAATCAAAGAAGAATTGAATAAATACAATGTAGACAAGCTGGATATTGAGATTGTTAAAGCTGACAGCACTATTGAAATGGATGAATCTCCCGGTTCAGCAATTAGAAGAAAAAAAGATGCTTCTATTGTTGTTACGGTGGATCAGGTAGCAAAAGGAAATGCGCAGGGGTTAGTTGCTGCTGGAAGTACAGGTGCGGCTATGGCAGCTTCTTTATTTGGTCTTGGTAGATTGCCCGGCATTGACAGACCAGCAATTGCTGCTATTTTGCCTACTACTGATAAGCCAGCTGTTTTGATAGATGCAGGTGCTAATAGTTCTTGTAATCCTAAAATGCTTTATCAGTTTGCTGTTATGGGAAGTATTTTTTCTTCTGCTATAATGGGAGTTGAAATACCTCGAGTTGGTGTTTTAAATATCGGTGGAGAATCTAGTAAAGGCAATTTGCTTACTCAAAATGCTTATAAACTCTTATCAAAGCAGAGTGATCAATATAAATTTGTTGGTAATATAGAAGGGCGAGAGCTTTTTGAAGGTGATTGTGACGTAGTTGTATGCGACGGCTTTGTTGGAAATGTAACTTTGAAAGTAGCAGAAGGTGTGGCTAGAATGGTTATGAAAAAGTTAAAAGATGAATTAAATGATTCGATTTTAACCAAGCTAGGGGCACTAATATCCAAAAAAGCATTTGTAAACTTGAAAAAAAATTCTGACTATGAGGAATATGGTGGAGCTCTACTTTTAGGTATAAAAGGTGTATGCGTAATTGCTCATGGCGGTAGTCGCGCAAATGCAGTAAAAAATGCGGTTAGAGTGGCCAAAGAAGCTGTAGAAAAAAATATGAACGGCAAAATATCAGAAATGTATGAGTCAAATAAAATATGATGAATGATAATTTAAGTTTTAACCCTGTAACAATTACGGGAATTGGGAGATATATTCCTGAAACAGTAATAACAAATGAGGATATAGCAAAGCTTGTTGATACTAATGATGAGTGGATTACATCCAGAACAGGTATTAAGCAACGAAGAGTTGTAAGTGGCAATGAAACTTCTGCATCAATGGCCTCCAAGGCTGCTATTGATGCTTTAGCATTTGCTGGTGTAAACCCTCAAGAAATCGATTTAATAATAGTTGCAACTTCACTTCCTGACTCTTTATATCCGTCAACTGCATGTGAGGTGCAGGCAGAAATAGGGGCAGTGAATGCAGCTGCATTTAATCTTGTAGCTGCTTGTAGCGGTCTTGTTTATGGATTGAATGTAGCCAGAAATTTTATAATGACAGGCACATACAAAAAAGTCCTTCTTCTGGGTGTTGATGTGCATTCTAGATTTTTGGATTGGGGTGATAGGTCAACCTGTATACTTTTTGGTGATGCGGCAGGTTCTTTGCTTCTTGAACAGTCTGTAGATGAGCAGAATGACATTTTATCAGTCGATATGCATGCTAATGGCGAAAAAGCCAGTGAATTGAGTATTCCATTATATGGTAAGAATTGTCCGCTTGTTGAGCCTAATGAGATAAAGCAACAATATGTAAATATGAATGGTAAGGAAATTTATAAATTTGCAGTTAGTGTTGTGCCAAAGTCTATAAAAGATGCTTTGAGTGGTGCTGGATTAAATGTAGATAATATTGACTATTTAATTCCACATCAGGCTAATATGAGAATTGTTTCCTCTATAATGGATAAGTTAAAGCTTTCAGAAGAACAAGTAATAGCAAATTTGCACAAGTATGGTAATACATCAACTGCATCAATTTGCGTTGCTTTATTGGAAGAAATATTGAATGGCAAAATTAAACAAGATTCAATAATGGCAATGTGTGGATTTGGATCAGGTTTGACCTGGGGAACCGCCATTGTGCGTTGGCGAGCAGTTGATAAACGTAAAAATAATAATTAATTTTGTATTTACAATAAATAACTATGGTAGGTAGAGAAGATGGGTAAGGTAGCTTTTATATTTCCAGGACAGGGGTCTCAGTGTATAGGGATGGGATTAGATTTTTATCAGAATTCTGATGATGCAAAAACTGTCTTTGATAAATTTAATGAAATAATTGATAAAGATATTACAGAACTTTGTTTTGAAGGACCGGAAGAAGACTTAAAACAAACAATAAATACACAGCCTGCTATATTGTCAGTGTCAATAGCTGGTTATGAGATTGTAAAAAAAGAATTAGGTCTAACCCCTGATTATGTGGCTGGGCATAGTCTGGGTGAATATGCTGCTTTGTATGTAGCTGGTGTTTTAAACTTGGATAATGTAATAAAAGCAATTAATAAAAGAGCTGAATTAATGAGTCAGTTTCAAACAGGTTCAATGACTGCTATTTTAGGTCTAGACGAATCTAAAGTGAATAAAATTGTTGATAATTGTAAAGGAACTGGTGTAATTAGTGTAGCAAATTATAATACACCTGAACAAATCGTTATAACAGGTGAATCAGAAGCTATTCTGTTAGCAAATATAAAAGCTGAAAAAGCTGGAGCGAAGAGAGTTGTACCTCTTGCTGTTAGTGGTGCATTCCATTCTGCTTTAATGAAGCCTGTATCTGAGAATTTTGCTGATTTTATTGAGAATTTAGAAATAAGTGACTCTAAAATTCCTGTGCTCACAAATGTTGATGCTAAAGAAACTTTAATGGGTTCTGATTTTAGAGAAAAAATGGTAAATCAAATTTATTCATCAGTGTATTGGACGCAAAGTGTTTTATATATGGCTGAGCAAGGCGTAGATACGTTTATAGAGATCGGGCCAGGTAAAGTTTTAAGCGGCATGATCAGAAAAATATCAAGAGGCTTGAAAGTATATAATGTTTCTGATATGAAATCTTATGAAAAGCTAAAAGAGCAACTTGCTGTTTTAAATTAATAAAAGGGGAAGGAAGTATGACTGAATATAAAAAAGTAGCATTAGTCACTGGCGGTTCAAGAGGAATAGGTAAAGCTATTGCTATAGACTTAGCTAAAAGTGGATATATTACTTTGGTAAACTATGCCAGTAATGATGCTGCTGCAAATGAAGTGGTTGAAGAAATGCAGCAGGCTGGTGGTTGTGCTAAAGCATACAAATGCAATGTTGGTGATCCTTTAGCAGTAAAAGAAATGACTGATTCTATTATAAAAGACTATAAAAGAGTTGATGTACTTGTAAATAATGCTGGAATTACCCGAGATGGCTTGTTTATAAAAATGTCTGAAGAAAACTGGGAAGATGTTATCAATACGAACCTAAATAGTGCATTTTATGTAACAAAACCAATATCCAGAGTAATGATGAAGCAAAGATCAGGATCCATAATTAACATATCCAGTGTATGTGGAGTCTATGGGAATCCGGGACAAGCTAATTATTCTGCAGCAAAGGCTGGCTTGATAGGTTTTACCAAATCTCTGGCAAAAGAATTAGCGCCAAGGGGTGTTACAGTTAATGCAATAGCTCCAGGTTTCATTGCAACTGATATGACAAGCGGACTTGACCAGGAAAAAATGCAAGCTAATATACCTTTAGGAAGATTAGGACAACCAGAGGATATAGCAAATGCTGTTAAGTACTTTGCTGATTCAGCAAAGTATGTAACTGCTCAAGTTTTAGAAGTTGCAGGTGGGCTTGCATTTTAAGGAGTAAGCTTAGTTCAAATATATTATTTGAAAATAAGTTAAATTATGTTAATATTTTTTAAAATCAAAGTAGACAAATAAATATTGATTAAACACAATATAATGGCAATAATTTAAAAGTAAAAAAATGTTTTTAGTATACTTTAAGAGGAGAAAGAAAAAATGAGTAACGCTGAAATATTAGAAAGAGTAAAAAAGGTTGTAGTAGAGCAATTAAGCGTAGATGATGCAGAGGTTACTCCTGAAGCTAGTTTTACAGCGGATTTGGGTGCTGATTCTTTAGATACAGTAGAGTTAGTAATGGCTTTTGAAGAAGAGTTCGGTATTGAAATACCTGATGAAGAAGCTGAAAAAATTGCTACTGTTCAAGATGCTGTTGGTTTTATTGAAAAGCAATCTGCATAATTAAGTCAATTAAGTAATAAGAGATAGGATAAGAATATGACAAATAAAACCAGAAGAGTTGTTGTAACCGGAGTGGGAGTCGTAAGTCCTTTCGGTGTTGGCTTAGACTTATTCTGGGATAATTTAAAAGAAGGCAAAAGTGGTATAAAAAATATAACACAGGTTGACTTAAGCAAGCATAATGTGAAATTTGGCGGAGAAGTAGCTGATTTCAAACCTGCGGATCATATCGACAAAAAAGAAGCCAAAAGAATGGATCGTTATACTCAATTAGGTATAATAGCGGCAAAAGAAGCTGCTGATAATGCCAAATTAGACACGAAAACAATAGATTCTACTCGAGTTGGTGTAATAGTTGGTAGTGCTGCTGGTGGTATGGCTACTATAGAACAAAATCATTTAGCAATTATTAATAAAGGTCCTGCAAAATGTAGTCCGTTTACAGTGCCAATGATGATTGTTGATATGGCTGCCGGTAGAATATCTATTATGTTAAATGCTAAAGGACCTAATAAGTGTGTGGTTACCGCTTGTGCAACAGGCGCACATTCTATAGGAGATGCTTTAAGAAGTGTTCAATATGGAGAAGCAGATGTGATGATCGCTGGTGGTTGTGAAGCACCATTAACACAGCTTGCAATAGCAGGGTTTTCTAGTGCAAAAACACTTTCCACAAGAAATGATGACCCTGAAAAAGCAAGTAGACCTTTTGATAAAGATAGAGATGGATTTGTAATGTCAGAAGGTGCAGGTATACTCGTGTTAGAAGAACTTGAGCATGCTAAAGCAAGAGGTGCTGAAATTTTAGCTGAATTTGTAGGATACGGTGCTACAGCTGATGCTAATGATATAGTAGCTCCTTGTGAGGATGGTGATGGTGCTGCTAGAGCTATGGAAATAGCACTTAATGATGCTGGACTCAAACCAGAGGATGTTCAATATATAAATGCACATGGAACAAGTACCTCTTTAGGTGATGTTGCAGAAACATTAGCTATAAAAAGAGTATTTGGTGAATATGCAAAGCAAGGATTACTTGTAAGTTCAACTAAGAGCATGGTTGGTCATATGCTTGGTGCTGCTGGTGCTGTTGAAGCTGCTGCTTGTATACAGGTGCTACAGACAGGGATTATACCTCCGACAATTAACCTAGATAATCCTGATGAGAAGTGTGACCTTGATTATGTTGCAAACAAGGCTAGAAAAATAGACAATATAAAAGCTGTAATGTCTAATTCTTTTGGCTTTGGAGGACACAATGCTTCTTTAATATTTAAGAAATACGAAGAATAATAAAAAATCATTTATAAATGAGAAACTCCCTTATTTTTTATAATTTGGGAGTTTTTCATTTAGTCAAGTACAAAATAAAAAAATTATCCCTTTTATAAATGATTGTGTTATAAAATTATTTTAGAGTTTTTTATAAAAAACTGCATTGTGGTCTTTCTGTGGATCTAATATATTAGTTCACATAGTTATTAAGTGTTTTTATTATTGTTTCTTTTATTGTTTCTCTAATCTCAGCTGGGTATAAAATTTCACAGTCGTCCCCATACTTAAGAAGACGTTTTAACAAGTTATTTTTTTCTTCTGTGTAAGTATATACTTTGATATAATTACTTTCGTCTTTATAAATTTTTTCGCCTTCGTAGGGTCTGTAAGTAGTGGCTAGGCGTCCTTTTAGCTTGAATATAACTGGAGATGTTGAACGTGTATTTTTTGACCTAGTAGGTAATTGTTTTGTATCTGTTATGTATTGTAAGTTTATATCTTGATTCTCGTTGTTTAATGGATTATAGCCAGAAATAAATACTTTATTTTCTTTATAATTTAATTCTTTAGGTTCAAGTGTTATTGTTTTTTCTGATTCTTCGTACGGAATTTTAAAAGTAATTTGAACTCTTTGCGCTTCTGCACAATAGACTTCAAATTTGTGTATCATTTCAGCATATTCTGAATAGTCAAATATATTTAGCTCAAAACTATTGTTTTCGTACAAAGCATTTTTAATTTTTGTATAGTATTCAGCACTTTGTTCAGGCAAGAATTTGTCCATTTTAATTAGTACGTTCTTAAGAGAATTGTCCAGCTCCTTTAAAAATAAATTTTCAATAAAATGTTCAAGCTTTATAATTGTAATTAAATCATCTTTAGAGAGATTAATTAAATATGGCGCCTTTATTAGCTCATATCTATAATCGTTGGAAGAAGCTGGCTTTGATATCTTATAGCCGGATGCTTTTAATGTATTTAAATATTTTAAAATTACTTCTTTGGATAAAGGTGTAAATACATCCTTTTGGTTAGAAAAAAATTGACTTATCTCATGAAGATTTAAATTTTCTTCATTTAATAATTTCATTAATATAAGTACTTTGTATGCAGTAGAACTGATTTTTGATTTATTTTGCATAATTATCTCTGTATTAAAACCTACGTGTATATCTCCAACATTGATCTCAATTTATTTACCATTTCTTTTTGAAAGGATAGCGGTTTTATTATAGTACAATCATAACCATAAGAAAGCACTTTTTGATAAAATTTAAATTTATTTGTAATTTTTTCCTCTATAATCATTTCATCTTCTGTTTTAGAAATAATACTTTCATTTTCGCCAGGAATAAAATAGTATAAAGATGCTCCTTTTAATTTATATTGAACTGGGGCTATATCCGGTAATTCAGAGATATTTAAATTATAATTTCTTAACAATTCAAAAGAATTTATTCTATCAACCCGTAAATATTGAGCTTCATTTGCATCTAAATTGATAATATGAACGTAAAACGCCCCATTTTCATAAAGAATCTCTTCTGGTTTGATTTTTATATTTTTAATTCCGTTAATTGGTGATGAATAAACTACCTCAAGCTTATTTTGACTTTCTGCATGGCTTTCAAGTTTTTGAATAGTGTCAATAATTTTTTGTGTTAACGGATACCTCAATGATGCATTTCGTAGCTTTTCAAATTTTTTCTTAGATTCCATCACCAAGTTGTCCTGAATAATATCAAATAATTTTTCAACTTCTAATATGAACTTCCAATTTTTAAGATTTGATATATATTTTCTAATTTGGACAAGTGACTTTAAGTCATTATCGTCCAGCTGCAACATAAAAGGATGACTTTTTAAGACATATTTATGATTGTTAGTTTTGCATGGTCTACAAATATTACAACCAATAGCCTTTAGTGTATTTAAATAAATATATATAGTGTCACTGGAAAGATTTTTATTATTTAAAATTTGCTCTTTTAAGTGTAAAGATATCTCTTCTTCATTGCTTGGCTGTTTTAAGAGCAAATTTAATATGCATATTGTTCTATATGCTGTGACACTTATATTATCAGAGATTTTTATCAAATCATTTTTTGGAGTTGCTCTCATATTGATATTATCCATCAATTTTTTATTGCATAATTTAGTATAGTACAGTAATAAGTTTTTGGGTTTAATATATTTTCGGTTTTCTAGAAATTTCTATTTTTTTTTATAAAATAATGATATTAAAAATTTTTTTATATAATAAAATTAAATATAATATTAAATTCTGAAAAAATTTAGTTAAATAAAAGTAGTAATTCAAGAGAAACTGTAGATTTTTTATAATTGTTGAAAGGAGTTAAATTTTGTTAGGGTATATTTGGTTATTTTTAATAATCACATCATTTATTGCAGCAGCTGTAACAGGAAGAGTAGAAAAAGTTACTTTTGCGGCTATGAATTCTGCGAAGGACGCTGTAACAATATCAATTTCTTTAATAGGTATTATGGCACTGTGGTTGGGTTTTATGAATTTAGCCGAGAAATCAGGCTTAATATCGTTTATATCCAAACTAATTAAGCCCGTAACTAAGCGATTATTTCCGCAAGTCCCACCGGATAACCCGGCAATAGGCAATATTGCTCTCAATTTTTCTGCCAATGCATTAGGTGTTACAAATGCTGCCACTCCTATAGGTATTAAAGCAATGGAAGACCTTCAAGGGCTTAATCCTAAAAAAACTGTTGCCACCAATGCAATGTGTACATTTTTGGCAATAAATACTGCCGGGTTTCAACTTATACCAGCATCAGCAATAGCAGTTTTAATTGCGGCGGGCGCTAAAAATCCTACTGTAATTATTGCACCAACTTTGGTAACAACATTGATAGCTTTGTGTACAGCAATTTTTGTTGTAAAAGTTTTAGAAAAATTTCCTGCCTTTGCGCTAGACAAATATAAAGAGGAGGAGTAGTTATGGATTTTGGGTTTATAAAAGCAATATTGGATTTTATTTCTATATGGGCTATTCCTTTTATATTTATAGTAATACCCATTGCAGCTTTGGTTAAAAAGGTGCCAATTTACGAAACCTTTATAGATGGGGCAAAGGAAGGTTTTGATGTGGGTGTAAGAATCATTCCATATCTTGTTGCAATATTTTTTGCAATAGGTATGTTTAAAGAATCAGGGGCAATTGATATTTTGGCTCAAATATTAAAACCCGTGCTAGATATAATTCAATTTCCTGCAGATGTTATACCTTTGGCTATTATCAGACCATTGTCAGGTAGTGGTGCACTTGGGATTATGGCTGACATTGCAAATCAGCATGGTGGTGATTCTTATTTAGCCAGAATGGCAGCTGTTATGGTTGGCAGTTCGGAAACAACATTATACGTATTAGCTGTTTATTTTGGCTCTGTAGGTATTAAAAAATTTAGGCATGCTGTTTTGGCCGGTCTTATTGCTGATGCGGTAGGCATTTTGACAGCAGTATTTATCAGCAGGCTATTCTTTTGGTGATGTTAATTATTTATTTATAATAAATTAATTGTTGAGGTGTATAAAAAAACTCTTAAATACATTATAATAATTAAAAGCGTTAAACAGATATTCTATATAAGAAATGAGAAGCTATGAGTGTAAAAGTAATATTACCCGAAAAATTGACAGTATGTAACCATCCAATTGTTAAACATAATTTAGGTTTATTGAGAGATGTAAAAACAAATCCTGAGCTATTTAGAAGCTGTACAAAAAGAATAGCAGAATTTCTATTCATCAAAGCTTCTGAGGATATACCTACAAAGAAAAAAATTATACAAACACCTATGATGCCAGCTAGCGTTGAAACCATACCGGAATCTATAGAGATTATTGTGGCACCTATTTTACGTGCGGGACTTGTATTTTCTGAGGCGGCGTGTGAAATACTTCCTACTGCAAGGATTCACCATATAGGCTTATTTAGGGATGAAGAAACATTAAAACCCGTTACTTATTATAATAATATGCCGGAACAAGTGGATAAAGCTGAAAATACTTATGCTTATATACTTGATCCTATGCTTGCAACCGGTGGGTCAGCAATGGCAGCATTAAAAGTATTTGAGGATTTAGAAATACCGGAATATAACATTAAATTTATAGCGCTTATATGTGCGCCGGAAGGCATAAATAAGGTACACATGGAATATCCTAATGTGGAAATAATCACTGCGTGCGTTGACGAAATGCTAAATCCTGACGGGTTTATTATACCCGGTCTTGGTGATGCCGGTGACAGAGCCTTTAATACTGAATATTAAACAGATATTAATATTCTATACCTTTGCGAGCATTAAGGCCTATGTTCCAGTAGTGTTTAACGGGTTGTATTTTTGAGACGAGGTGAGCTCTTTTGATAATTTCAGGGTGAGCGTTTCTGCCGGTGAGCACAATTTCTACGTTTTGAGGTTTTGAGTCAAGAACCGAAGTTACCTCATCCAGTGCAATAAGCTTAAGATCAATCATGATATTTATTTCATCCAGGATTATCAATTGATAATCCTGACTGTTTATTGCATTTTTTGCAAAGGTCCAGCCTTTTGCAGCTTCTTTTCTATCAGAATCCGTAAGCTTATTTGCCCAGGCGATTCTATCAAGGCCAAATTGATGGATATCTAAGTTTTTTTTGATATTAGGGCTTAGTTCCCTAAAAGAGTAGAGCTCCCCATAATCATCGCCGCCTTTGCCGAACATTATAAGCATTACTTTCCAGCCCCTGCCCAGGGCTCGCATTGATAAGCCCAGAGATGCAGTTGTTTTTCCTTTTCCGTTGCCGGTATAAACCTGAATATATCCAATATTTTCAAATATCGGGTTGACTAGTTTTTCAGAGTTATTTTGATTATTATCCACTAGCACTGCTCCGGTTCGGATTATGATTTATTTTGGTTCAAAATTAGATTTTAGATTACCCTTTTCAGAGAATAGCTTATTATATTAAATTTAAGTACTATTAAATAATCTGAAAAGTATTTTAGAGATAGTTTATTATAAATTCATTTTAAATTATATATATCTACTTATAAAGTATTAAATTTTTTGTTAACCTATATCGTGCCTAATTAACTTTTTGTATAGTTATACAGCTCATTAATTAAATTTCAGATTACTCTTTTCAGAGAATAGTCTAATTTATTAAATTTAACACGATTGAATAATCTGAAAAGTATTTTCGAG
>JANQLL010000179.1 GCA_028280605.1 Candidatus Gastranaerophilales bacterium | reverse complement strand
CTCATCAATTAAATTTCAGATTACTCTTTTCAGAGAATAGTTTATTTTATTAACTTTAACTCGATTTAATAATCTGAAAAGTATTTTAGTGGGAGTATACAATTTTATTAATCTTAATTAATGCATATTGCGTAAAATAAAGTATTTTATAGTCTTATTTTTTATTGTAAAATTAAATATGATCTACTCTGAGACAAAATTAAATGGAGTATAGTATTTTGAGGGGATAAAATGAAAATTCTGGTAGTAGGCTCTGGATTTAAAGAAAATGCAATTGTCTGGAAACTCAGTCAAAATCCTGGTGTTGAACAAATATACTGCACACCGGGTAACCCTGGAATCGCTAAATATGCGCAATGTGTCGATATAAAAGATAATGAAATAGAACGAATCGCTGAATTTGCAGAAGAAAATAAGATTGATTTAACAATAGCAACTTCTCAAATTGCTATATTTTGGGGCATAGTAAATCATTTTACTGAAAAAGGACTTCAAATATTCGGTCCGACAAAAGAAGCCGCAAAACTGGAAAGCAGCAAAAGCTTCCTTAAAAAATTTCTACATAAAAATAAAATACCAACCTGTGAATATCATATTTTTAGCAGAGCATCACAAGCTGTTGAATATGCAAAAGATGCAAAATATCCGTTGATAATCAAATATGATACCCGCTCAGAAGGCAGAGGCGTATTTTTATGTGATAATTTTTCTCAAGCTAAAGTTATAATTGAAAAAAGCTTTGAATCATTATGTAAATCACTTATTATAGAAAAATATGAGCAAGGTAAAATGTTCTCATTGCCAATTATAACTGATGGTTATAATGCAGTACCTTTATCCCCTTGTTTTGCATACAAAAGAGCCTTAGAAGGCAATGCAGGAGTTTTTACATCCGGCATGGGAGCCTATGCGCCTATTCCTTTTATGGATGCAACTCTTGAAGGGAAGATAGCGGAAAAAATAGTTTTTCCTTTAATTGATGCATTGATAGCAGAGAATCTTGTATTTTCCGGGATTTTAAGCATTGAAATGATACTTGATGAAAAAGATAATCCAAAGGTCATGGGTGTCAATTCTACAATTAGCGATATGGAAGCAATGGTATCATTACCGCTGCTTGAAACCGATCTTTATAGCATTTTGTACTCAACTACCATAGGTGCACTGGGTGACGAGTTTGAAACCTTTGAAATTTACAATAATCATAGCGTTGCTGTTGTTTTAACCTCTGGCGGATATATAAGCGAACCTGCTAAAGGTGCTGAAATTTTAGGTCTTGATAACTTTGAAGAAGATGAAGACGATTTATGTATCTTTCAATCTGACACCAAAAAAAATATTTGCGCAGAGACAGTTGTAAACGGCACTAAGGTTATTGCAGTTGCATCAAGTGCTTCTACCTTACATAGAGCTTGCTCAAATGTATATGACGCTATAAATGAAATAGATTTTAAAAACAAACGTTACAGAAGAGATATAGTAAAGAATCTTGTAAAAGAAGACTATTTATTTATGTAAATAAAACGTAACTTAATTTAAATTAATGTCAATATTTTATTTTCTTATTCTTTGATAATATAGAAATGAAGTTAGACTTGTAAGTTCGGGAAAAAAAGTATGGCAGTTAATAAAGTAAAAGCAGTAATACTTGCAGCTGGCAAAGGCACAAGAATGAAATCTTCTAAGCCTAAAGTGCTGCAAGATATTTTTTCTAAAACTTTATTGGAGAGAGTAATAGATAGTGTTTTAAAAGTTGAAAATCTTGAAGAGATTTTTTTGGTAGTTGGACACCAAGCTGATGAAGTTACTCAATATATAAACAACAAGTATAAAGACATTTCTTGTCCAATAACCAGTGTTTTGCAACAACCCCAATTAGGTACGGGAGATGCAGTTTTTAAAGCATACGATAACCTAAAGGATTTTAAAGGAAGTGTAATTGTTCTGTGTGGTGATACTCCGCTTCTTACAACCGAAACCCTAAGCGGATTTATCGAAAGCCACGAGCGATCAATGTCAGACATAAGTGTTCTATCAGCGATTATCGAACCACCAGGCAGTTACGGAAGAATTATAAGAAATCAGTCAGGAAGTATAAATAAAATCGTTGAAGCAAAAGACGCAAACGAAAAAGAAAAATCAATAAATGAGATAAATACAGGTGTATATTGCTTAAATTGGCAACAAATATCACCTGTATTTTTTGATCTAACTACTGATAACGAACAAGGCGAATATTATCTTACAGATATTGTAGAATGGGGCGTTAAAAAAGATCTTAATGTTAATGCTCATATTCTGGAAGATGAAAATGAAGCGTTTGGAATTAATTCCAGGGCTGATTTAGCAAAAGCTACTTATATACTTAATCAAAGAAAACTTCAGCAACTTATGAATGATGGTATAACAATAGTTTCACCGGAAAATACATCGATATCACCGGAAACTCAAATAGGAATGGATTCTGTTGTATACCCGGGGTGCTATATAGACGGTGTAAACACAATCGGAGAAAATTGCGTTTTAGGTCCTAATTTATACATTGAAGGTAATGTAACAACGCAAGATAACGTGAAGCTTATTCAGTCAAAAATTGCTGATGCTATAATAGGCGAAAATTCTTCAGTTGGACCGTTTGCTCATCTGAGGGGCGGCGTTGAAGTTACTAATGATGTAAGAATAGGTAATTTTGTAGAAGTTAAAAAATCTTTAATAAATGAAAATACAAATGTTGCCCACTTAAGTTATATTGGAGATTCTGAACTGGGTAAAAATGTAAATATAGGCGCAGGAACCATTACAGCAAATTATAATCCTCTTACTAAACAAAAAAACAAAACTATTTTAGAGGATGATGTAAAAATTGGTTCTAATTCTGTACTAGTTGCACCGGTGAAAATTTCATCAAAGGCTAATGTAGCAGCAGGATCAGTTATAACCAAGGATGTTCCGGGGAATGCACTGGCTATTGCCAGAGGAAAGCAAGCAGTTCTGGAGGATTGGGTAACAAAAAAAATAAATAATGGCATGAAAATCGATAGTCAAGGGAAATAGGAATATAGCTTTTAATTTTGGAGGACATAAAAATTGGTAATCGAATTACAAAGAGTTCTTGAACCTGAAAAAACAATCAAATCAACACATGATATAAAAATATTTACCGGTAGGTCTCATAGTATTTTAGCAGAAGAAATCGCAGAACATTTAGGCACTACAGTTGGTCCGATGATTGTTAAAAACTTTAGTGACGGCGAAATATATGTTCAGATTCAAGAAAGTATTAGAGGTGATGAAGTTTTTATTGTTCAATCTATATGTGATCCAGTAAATAAAAACTTAATGGAATTACTAATTATGATAGATGCCTTTAAAAGGGCAAGTGCTAAAGATATAACAGCCGTAATACCTTATTATGCATATGCAAGGCAAGATAGAAAAACAGCAGGCAGAGAAGCTATCTCTGCTAAGCTTGTTGCTGACCTGTTAACAACTGCAGGTGCAAGTAGAGTTCTTGCTATGGATTTGCATACAGGCCAGATTCAAGGATATTTTAATATTTTGGTTGATCATATATACTCTACACCTGTTTTAATTGATTACATTAAGAAAAAAGGTCTTGATAACGATAATGTTGTGGCAGTTAGCCCTGATGCAGGCGGTGTAGAAAGAACCAGAATTTTTGCTAAAAAGCTTAATTGTCCTATTGCGATTGTTGATAAGCGTCGTAAAGCCCATAATGTTGCTGAAGTAGAAAACGTAATCGGTGATGTTAGAGGAAAAACTTGTTTCTTGATTGACGATATGATTGATACAGCCGGTACAATAACAGAAGCTTCAAAACTTTTAATAAAAGAAGGTGCTAAAGAAGTCTATGCTTGTTGTGCTCACCCTGTATTAAGCGGTCCTGCAATGGAAAGATTAGAAGCTTCCCCTATTAAAGAAGTTATTACAACAAATACATTACCTTTAAGGTCGGGAGCTTGTATTAAAATAACACAATTATCAATTGCACAGCTTCTTGGTGATGCTATTACAAGAATTCACGAAGATGAATCAGTAAGTTCTTTATTTAGCTAAATAATAATTAATTTAAAATTTTATATAAATTTAATGGTGCGGTCTATACCGCATCATTTTTTTATGTTTAAAATAAGTTAGTAAGGAATAAGTTAGTATATTGGGATTAATAGTATGAGTATGGAAAGTAAGCACCCGCCGGGTTTATATTTTTTATTCACCATAGAGATGTGGGAAAGATTTAGTTATTATGGAATGAGGGCATTACTCGTTCTCTATATGTATAAAGTTTTATTGTTTTCATCAAAAGAAGCCAGCCACATATACGGAATTTATACGGGCCTTGTTTTTGCAACACCCCTCTTGGGTGGTTACCTTGCAGATAAATATCTAGGTGCAAGAAAATGTATATTAATAGGTGCTATATTAATGGCTCTGGGCGAATTTATCCTTGCGGTACCGTCTGTACCATTTTTATATGTAGCTCTTGGATTTTTAATACTGGGTAATGGCTTTTTTAAGCCTAATATATCTACAATAGTAGGTAAACTTTATGAAAATGCTGACAATAAAAGAGATGCCGGCTTTACGATCTTTTATATGGGCATAAATCTGGGTGCATTCTTAGCTCCGTTAGTTTGTGGAACTTTGGGTGAAAAGTTTGGCTTTCATTATGGTTTTATCGCTGCCGGAGTAGGTATGCTAATTGGTACTGCTGTTTATTTATGGGGCCAGCATAAATATTTAGATAAAATTGGATTAGAAGCTGCTGCAAAAAAAGAAAAAGACCCATCTAAAGAAAATAAATCTCAAGCTCTTACAACAAAAGAAAAACAACGTATTGCATTTATTTTTACACTTATGTTTTTTAATATATTTTTCTGGGCATCTTTTGAGCAGGCAGGAAGCTCTTTAACCCTTTTTGCCGATAAAGTTACTAACAGGATTATACCATTCTTAAACTGGGAATTTCCCGTTAGTTATTTCCAGTCTGTAAATCCATTGTTAATTCTGTTATTAGCACCAATATTTTCAAGTATATGGATTAGCCTTGCAAATAGAAAAAAAGAGCCGTCCACCGTCGTTAAATTTGGATTAGGCTTAATTTTTGTGGCATTAGGATTTTTACTTGTATTTATAGCGTCACAAGCCGGTGATGTCGCCAATAAAGTCAGTCCTTTATGGTTGATAGGAGTTTATTTATTCCATACGATTGGTGAGCTTTGTATATCACCTGTAGGATTGTCTATGGTAAGTAGATTAGCCCCTATTCAATTTGCATCACTTTTGATGGGTGTGTGGTTTTCATCTATATTTTTTGCAAATCTTATGGGGGGATACTTAGCCGGGATGTATAATCCTCTTAATCCTAAGATATTCTTTTTGTATCCGTTATTATTAACATTAGTGCCTGGAGTAATACTATTATTCTTAAATAAGCCACTTAAAAAACTTTTTGAATAATATTTTTACTTTTATGTTTTTTAAATTTTAAAAACATATAAAATAAAAAAGAAACAAATATAATTTAAATATACTGATATAGACTACTTCCTGCTTAATTCAATCAATAAGTTAAGTAAATTAATAGAAAATTAAATGATTTTAGTATAAAGTTGAAAAAGATAATAACTGAAACCTAGATTTATATAGAAGAGGAGAAAAAATGTTAGAACTTTATCAATTTGAAACATGCCCATACTGCAAAAAAGTTAGAGCTAAGTTATCAGAGCTTAACCTGGATTATATATGCAGAAACGTCTCTAAATTCACTAAAAAAAGAGAAATATTAACAGTAATAGGCGATAGAGATCAAGTTCCATATTTGGTAGACCTTGACAAGCAAGTTTTTATGTATGAATCTGATACTATAGTTGAGTATTTAGAAAAAACTTACGGTTAATAGTTATCAGCTTTTTTTACTAAGCCAATTCTTTTAATTGCTTTAAATTTTCAGAGTCTTTGTTAATATAAGGCTTTGATTCTAATTTTTTGCTTAAAGAAGACAAGCTATAGCAAATTGCAAAATAAGTTAAAGCAATAAATATAAGTATTTCTAGCTCATGGTAAGTTCTTTCGTAAATAATTTCACCTGATCTGGTAAATTCTATCAACCCTATGGTAGAAGCCAAAGACGTATCCTTGATTAAAGATATAAATTGACTAACAAGAGCCGGGGTCATTCTGGTTAAAGCTATTGGCAATATGACATAAATCATTCTGTCAAACCAGTTCAAGCCCAGGCTTTTTGCTGCTTCAATATGACCTTTATCTATGGAGTTTAAACCGCCACGAACTATTTCCGCAACATAAGCAGAGGTAAATACAATCAAAGCAACACATGCCGACTGAAAAAACGATGAAGCTTCACCTAATATTAAGGGCATAAACCCGAAATGAATAAAAACAATAAATAATATTAACGGGATACTGCGCGTGAATTCAATATAAGCACCGGCTAAAAAACTTATTACAGGTATTTTGGAATGTCTTAGCACCCCAAAAACGATACCACACAATAAACTTCCGATTATAGCCAACAATGCAAGCTGAATCGTTACAACTAATCCGCTCATTAAAAAATCAAAATTTTCAAATATATCATTCCAATGCATTAAATAGAGCCTGCCTTTCCTGGTATTTTAAGCTTTTGCTCTATAATGTTTGTCAATAATGCAACAATACCTGTTAATGCCATATAAATAAGCGCACCTGTTATAAACATTTCAAAAAACATAAAGTCATCAACAGCACCTTTGTAAATAACATAAAACAAATCAGTAACAGCTATAAAACTTACTAAAGAAGAATTTTTTATTAAATTTATAAACTGACTGCCCAAAGGCGGGATTATAATCCTGAGAGCCTGAGGAAATATAATCAATCTAAATGTTTGAAAATCTGAAAGCCCCAGTCCCCTAGCTGCTTGATATTGTTCATGAGCAATAGAGTTTAAGCCAGCTCTAAAAACTTCTGATATAAACACCCCTGTATAAATACTTAAAGAAATTATACCGCATGCAATAGGTGATAAATTCAAGCCAATACTAGGTAAACCCTTATAATAAATATAAAGCTGTATTAATAATGGGGTATTTCTTGTTAATTCAACAAAAAGCCCCATAAGCTTAGTCATAGGCTTTATATCAGTTCTTCTTAAAAAAGCTATAGTTAAACCAATAGTAAATGCCAAAATAGAACTAATAACCGAAATAAAGATCGTTAGTTCTATTCCCTTTGCTATATAAGGTAAAGATTCAATAATGTATTTTATATCAAAATCATACATGTCTTATTCAAACTGAGCCATCCATTTTTTTCGGATATTTTCTAAAGTACCATCTGCTTTCATATCTTCGATTATCGCATTAATAGCTGCTTGAAACTTTTTAGTAGTTTTACTTTTCTTAAATCCCAGTGCATAAGGTTCTTGTGTATATCTTTCTTTTAGCATTTTAAAGTTAGAATCTTCTGATAAAAAGCCTGCAATAATAGTATCATCAGTAGTCAAGGCATCTCCTCTTCTTGATCTTATAGCAGAAAAAGCATCTGTATAGGTTCTAAAACCACCAATTATTGCTTCTGGAACTAACGTTTTAATATTTTTTTCACTAGTTGAGCCAAGTACCACAATTATTTTTTTACCGCTTAAGTCACTTATTGAATGAATATCACTATTCTTAGGGACCATTATAGCTTGCCCTGCAATATAATAAGGATTACTAAAATCTATAACTTTTTTTCTTTTTTTGTTAACTGTCATTGTAGCCGCTACAACGTCAACAGTACCAGAATTTAGCGCAAAAATTCTATTAGAAGATGTAACTTGTTGAAAGTCTACAGCATTTTCATCCCCTAAAAGCCTTTTAGCTATTTCTTTTACCAGATCAACGTCAAAGCCTTTAAGCTTTTGATCTGCATCCATAAAGCCAAATGGTTTACTGTCGTACTTGACACCAGCTTTAATCTTTCCTTTTTCTTCGACCTTTTCAAGCAAATCTGTATCAGCTTTTTTTCTGCAAGCTGTTAAATTAACTACTACTGCAACTAAAAGTAAGGCACAAAATATTTTTAATGTCTTTTTCATAACTTATTCCCAGCTCAATTACACTTCTAATTTTAATACACTTCTTAGAAATTCTCTAGTTATTTCACTTTCAGGATTGTTAAAAAATTTATCGGGTGCGGATTCTTCGACTAATCTGCTTTGAGAGAAAAACATAATTTTATTTGCAACTTCTCTGGCAAAGCTCATCTCATGAGTTACAACAATCATTGTCATTCCATCCTGTGCAAGTTGTTTCATTGTATCAAGCACTTCGTTGGTCATTTTAGGATCAAGAGCACTTGTGGGCTCATCAAAAAGCATAATTTTAGGTTCCATTGCAAGGCTTCTTGCTATAGCAACACGCTGGACCTGTCCACCTGATAATTGTTCAGGATACTTATGAGCATGGTCGAGCATTCCTACTTTTTCCAATAACGCCATTGCTATTTGTTCTGCATTGTTTTTAGGTATTTTTTTGACCTTTACAGGCGCTAACATAATGTTTTCTTTTACTGACATATGCGAAAATAGATTAAACTGTTGAAAAACAATGCCAACTTCAGAACGAATTTTATTTAAATTTGTATTCGGTGCGGTTACTTCTTCCCCATCAATAAATATTCTGCCTTGTGAGACTTTTTCTAAGCCGTTAATGCATCTTAAGAACGTACTTTTTCCACAGCCGGACGGACCAATAACCGCTACTATTTGTCCTTTCTCAACTTGTGCGCTGACATCTATCAGCACATCAAGATTTTTATACGATTTATATATATTTTCTACTTTAATCATACTCATAATCTTTTACTTAGTAAAATTATACTGATAAAAAAAATTAATTTTATACTATCACCTAATTAAGTTCAGGATTTTATGCTCTATGGTATTTAATATAAGTATAAATAAAATACGTTTTAAAAAAAATCTCAAAAGCAACTTTAAATGAAGTATAACTTTTTTTATAATTTATCTTAAATACTATTAAATTTAAAGTAAATATAGTATATGGTGTATTAGTTACATATTAGAAACTAAATTTCAGGGGTAAAACTATGAATAAAGCGATCAAAGTAAAAAGGCCGGTTACAATAAAAACCGTAGTAACAACAGATTTTAAAAAGCAGGCTGTTGAAGAACTAAGTAAAGAATTACAACTGCTTGATAGTCAAATAATGCAATTAGAACTGCAAAACAAACAAATTGTTGATCAATCACAATCATTTACAGGGGCATTAGGAGAAGATAACGCAAAACAAATTCAGCAAGCTATAATAGAAATATCTCAAAAACTAGATCAACTTGCAACGCTCAAACTTGAGCTGCAAACTCAAAAAGACAGCATTAATCATCTGGCGTTAAATAATATAATAGTAACAGGCAGTTTAGAGAATTATGTTGAATTAAAAATAGGCGAAAATTTGTATGAAAAATTTAAAGAAGCTGAAATTCTTATAAAAGACGGTATTATTCAAGAAATAACTATGTAGACTTAAAGAGGCTGGAGAAAAAATTGAAAAAATTATTATCAGTTGGAAAAATATTAAATTTTCATGGGATTAAAGGTGAAGTAAAAGTAGGTTATACAACTGGAAAAGAGCATCAATTAGAACAATTTGCTCAATTTATAGCAGAAATAGGCTGTAAAAGTCAAAAATTAACTCTTGAAAGAGTTAGGTTTAGCAAAAAACTTGCAGTGATGAAGTTTAAAGAATTCAATTCAATAGATGAAGCTGTAGAGTTTAAAGGTGCATTTCTAAAGGTTGAGCAAGAAGAATTAGAGCTTGAAAATGATGAATTTTTTATAGATGACCTCATCGGTGTAAATGTTTATGACGATCAGGACAACCTTATTGGTACTGTTGCTAATATAGTTAACTTTGGTGGTAATGATTTGCTTGTAGTAAAAAATAATGACGAGGAGAATGCAAAAGAATCAATGGTGCCTTTTGTTTCTGAGTTAGTTCCATTTGTTAATATAAAAGAAAATAAAATTGTTATTAATAATATTCCCGGGTTAATTAAAAAGTATACGGATACCGATTCTGAGGAGCAAGAAAATAAAGAAAGTTAAAGAATAAGAAAATTAAAAATTAGTTTTTATTTTCAAGCTGGAGTACAAAATGGAATTTAATATAATAACTTTATTTCCTGAGATAATAGATTTTTACTGTTCTAGCAGCATTGTAGGCAGAGCAAGAAAAAATAATATTACGTCAGTTAATGCAATTAATCCCAGGGAATTCACAAATGATAGGCATCGTACTGTTGATGATACGCCATACGGCGGTGGAGCTGGCATGGTGCTTATGTGTGACCCTTTGTTTAAAGCTATTGAGTCAATTGAAAAAAAACAAAATTCAGAACTAATAATATTAACACCAGGCGGCGAAACTTTTAATCAAAATATGGCACAAGAGTTTAGCAGCAAAGAGCAAATAAATTTTATATGCGGACATTATGAAGGCTTTGATCAAAGGATTATTGACGGACTACAACCAAGAGAGGTATCTATAGGTGATTTTGTCTTAACAGGCGGAGAACTGGGGGCTTTATGTATAATCGATGCGGTAACACGATTATTGCCTGGTAGTTTAGGTGCAGATGAGTCAACAATAGAAGAATCTTTTTCAGAAGACTTACTAGAATATCCTCATTACACCCGCCCTGCGGAGTACAGAGGCATGCATATTCCTGAGGTTCTACTTTCAGGTCATCATGCCAATATTGCAAAATGGAGGAAAAAACAGTCTGTTTTAGCTACAATAAAAAAAAGACCAGATTTATTTGAAAAGTTTAGACAAAAACAATTAACAAAAGAAGAAAAAGAAATACTAAAAGAAGTCGAAGAGATCATAGGAGAAGAGTAGATGGATATTGTACAATCTGTAATACTAGGGTTAATACAAGGCGTGACCGAATTTTTGCCAGTGAGCAGCTCAGGGCATCTTGTATTATCTTCAAGTATATATAAAGCCCTTACAGGGCAAGCTATTGCAAGTGGGGGCTCTGAGGAAATATTTTTTGATATTATGCTTCATTTAAGCACGCTTGTGGCTATTATTATTTATTTTAGAAAAGATATTAAAAATATTTTTCAAGTGTTTTTTAAATGTGTAAAAAACAACACACTAAAAGATAACTACGAAGCACAAATTCCTATATATATAGCAATAGGTACAACTGCTACTGTTGCTCTTGCTTATCCGTTTAAAGACCATTTTGAAGCACTTGTTCATAATCCTTCAGTAGTGGGCTTGATTCTTATTTTAACAGGTACAATCCTTTATGCAACAGAGTTCATATCCGATAAAATACCTAAAAAAACATCAAAACTAACATGGAAAAAAGCAGCACTAATTGGACTTGCTCAAGGATGCGCTATTGCTCCGGGACTATCTCGTTCAGGTTCAACAATAGCAGCCGGTCTTGCAACCGGCCTTGACAGAACTACCTGTGCAAAGTATTCTTTCTTGCTCAGTATACCTATTATTCTTCTTGCGGCAATATTCCATTCTATTAAAATGATAGGTGTTTATGAAATTCTTACTTACAACTGGATTGCTATTTCCGTTGGATGTTTATTCGCAGGAATTTCAGGTTATTTTTGTATTAAATATTTTATTATGTTTATCAACAAAAACAAATTAAATGTTTTTGCTTATTATTGTTGGGGGGTAGGGCTATTAATGTTTATATCTTTCGGGTTCTTCATTAAGTAAATTTAATCCCTATTGTCAAAATCTTCATATTGATCAATAAGTTCAGTTTCCGGATATAGGTCACCTATATCCGCAACTGTATCTGCGGCAATTTCGGTAAACGGTTCGCCTTCTTTTTCTTGGCAGGATAAAATAATTTCGCGCCTGTCAGTGTTAGGAAGTCCTTCTTCTTCGTCCAATACAAGAACTTCGCACTGAATATATTTCTTTTTGGCTTCACTGTATATTTGTTTTAAAATTGTATGTGCCATTATAATTCCCCTCTTTGTTGATCGGATTTATTATACAGATTACTATTTTTTTAATGATTTTTTATTATAAAAAAGGTTAATCTAAAAAATAGCCGAAAAAGATCATTTTATGAGCTGGAACATTATGAAAAAAGAAGTAAACATAGACAAAATAGTTAAAATTTTAGATGATTATTACCCGCCCCACATAATGGACACAAATTATGAGGGACAGCCTTATAAAGTGCTAGTTTCTTGTCTTTTAAGCTTAAGAACAAGGGATGAAATTACTTTTCCTGTATCTGCAAAATTATTTGACGTGGCGGATACTCCGGAAAAAATGGCAAATTTATCTCAAGATGAGCTTGAAAGTCTAATAAAATCAATAAATTATTATAAAACAAAAGCTCAAAACATTATTGATTTCTCTAAGCTGATTGTTGAAAAGTACGATAATAAAGTCCCTGATACAATAGAAGAACTTTTAAAGTTTAAAGGTGTCGGGCGAAAAACCGCAAATCTTGTTGTAGCCCTTGGGCATCTTAAGCCTGCAATTTGCGTAGACACCCACGTACATAAAATTATGAATCGCTTAGGATACATAGAAACTAAAACTCCTGAGCAAACTGAATATGCTTTGCGAGAAAAACTTGAGGTGAAGTACTGGAGAGTGCTTAACCAGTTGCTTGTTTTGCACGGCAGGGAAATTTGTAAAACTATTAATCCCAAGTGCAGTATTTGCCCTATTATAGATTATTGCAACCAGATTATAGTAAAAAAAAATAAATGAACAAAATAAAAAGGGTTCTTTCCAGAACCACCATCGTTAGCACATTACCAAATTTTTATTAAATTCTTTTTTACTTGCCTTTACCGTTTTATTTATCCTTTACCCAAGTATATAAAATATTTGTTTTTATAAAAATTGCTAATTTCTCTAAAAATATAACAAAACATTAAGCAAATAAAAAAATAAAGTAAATTTTTCCAATAAAGAAGGTCTTCTTATAAAAAGAAGACCCAAAATACGGCATTCTTTTTATTTAGATGTATTCAGTTATCTATTGTTCCCTAACCTTTAAAAATTTAATAAAAAAAAAATCTTTACAAGCCAAAATGCAATAACCACAGTTATTAAGGACATTTCTTTTATTTTGCCTTCTTTCTTAAGCTCAAACTGATTTACCCAAAATGTTTTTTTCATTAATCAAAAAACATCCCAGGGCAATTTTTCTTCTGCAATATGTACAGATACACCAAAAGCCTGGACTAAATCTTTTAAGGTTAGCAATATCAACCTTTCAGTCTCTAAATGCCCCGCATCAACAAGCACAATATCATCAACATCAATAGCTGTATGATATTTTACATCTCCTGTTATAAAAATATCAATATTTTTCAGCTTACCTATAAGCTCACTCCCACTGCCGGGACATAATGCAACATTTTTTACTGTTTGCTTATTAGATGGGTTAGTTATTCTAAGACTTTTTGTTTTTAAAATTTTCTTTAACTGGTTTAAAAAAACATCAAGCTTAACATCTGATTCCAATTGACCAATACGCCCAATACCTGTAGTTTCATTAATTTGTTCAATTGGCACAGTATTTTTTAACTTCAACATTTCTGCCATAACGTCTGCAACACCGCCTTTGGTAGAATCCAAATTAGTATGAGAAGAATATATCTGTAAATTATTTTGTATTGCAGTGGTAATTATTGAGCCAACTTGACTACTTACGGATATTTTATTTAATTTACCAAATATTAAAGGATGATGAGTAATAAGAAGATTACTCTTATTATCTATTGCCTGCTTTACAATATCAAAAGTAGGTGTTAATGCAACAGTAACTCTCTCAATATTATCATCCAGCAATCTTACTTGCCATCCTGAGTTATCCCAATCACAAGCATACTCCAACGGGGCAAACTCTTCCATTTTGTTTATTATAGTACTGATTCTAACCATTGTCGGCATCCTTAATCTTAAATATATCCTGTAATATCAAATACCCTAACTCTTGCTTGGGTTTTCTTGCAAGCTTATTCTGATTTTTATTTTTATCAATTATAATTATTTCGTTATAATCACTATTAAACCCGCTATCAGGCAGTGATATATCATTTGTAACAATAAAATCCAAATTTTTCTCATCTAATTTTTTTAATGCATAATCTACTACATTTTCACTTTCTGCACAAAAACCAACTACTGTTTGCCTTTGATTCTTCCTTGCAGCCATTTCCTTTAAGATGTCAGGACTTTTAACCAATTCCACGACGATTGTATCTTTGTTTTCTTTTTTTATTTTATTTTTATAAGAATCTACCGGTCTAAAATCCGCAACCGCGGCAGTCATAATTAAAACATCCGTAAAATTAAATTGTTTTTTAACAGATTCATACATATCAAGAGCAGTATTTACTTTAACTACAGAATAAGGTTTATCAACATCCACTGTGGAGATTAACGTGATATCAGCTCCATAGTCATAAGCAGCATCTGCAATAGCAATACCCATCTTGCCGGAGCTATGATTGCCTATATATCTGACAGGATCAATAGGTTCTTTAGTACCACCTGCTGTTATTAGTATTTTTTTACCTGATAGTATTTTTTTCTTTTCAAAATTTTTAACAATAGCCTCAAAAATAACTTGAACATCCGCAAGCCTGCCAACACCTTCATACCCGCATGCGAGGTTACCAGACTCTGGCATTACAAATTGATAATCATATTGTTCAAGCTTTTTAATATTTTGCTGTACAAGCGGATTATTCCACATATTGCAATTCATAGCAGGTGCTATAATAATTTGCTTGCTGAATGCCGCAGCCACAGAGGTTAATAAGTTATCACAAATTCCGTTTGCGATTTTCCCGATAGTATTGGCAGATGCAGGAGCTATCAGAAATGAATCAGCATCATCAGCTAAGGATATATGCTCGGGCTTCCAGTCTTCTGGGTTAAATTGCTCACAGTAAACCGGATTTTTAGTCAAAGTACTTAGAGTAGTTTCTGTAATAAATTCTCTTGCGTTAGGGGTCAATATTACTCTAACGTCAGCATTGCTTTTTACAAGTATTCGAATCAATTCACAAATTTTATAAGAAGCTATTCCGCCTGTTATACCAATAATTATTCTTTTATTATTCAAATTTATTAAGTGGTTTGACATTTTTCTGCTGTAATTATAGACTCTAACTTTGCAAGGGTTTCATCAAGATTATCATTTACAAGCTGATAATCAAAATCCTCAGCAGTTTTCATTTCATCCTTTACGATATTTAAACGTCTTTGGATTTCTTCTTCGGACTCAGTACTTCTTTTAAACAATCTTGACTGAAGCTCCTCAACAGATGGAGGTAATATAAATATTAATATTGCCTGAGGCATTTTTTCTTTAATTTGCATTGCGCCCTTAGCGTCGATTTCTAAAATAACATCTTTACCATCTGATAGAGCCTGCTTTATTGCAGTGGCATAAGTACCGTAATAATTTCCTGCGAATTCTGACCACTCTAAGAATTCATCTTTATCAATTAAGTTTTTAAAATTTTCTTTAGATGTAAAAAAGTAATCAACACCGTGTATCTCACCGCCTCTTGGTGCTCTTGTTGTAACAGAAACTGAAAGATACATATCAGAGAACTTTTTCATTAACAGCGACAATAATGTGCCTTTTCCTACACCGGATGAGCCGGATATAACTATTAAACGGTTGTTTTCATTAATAAGGTTTTCCATACTTACCTCTTAAGTCCAATATTATTATATTAAATTATTATACAATATTTTTTTTATTTAAAGGTAAGATTTTAATCACCTTCTTAAACAAATTAAAAAGAGTAGATGTTAAATCACCGACTCTTACTATCAGCAACATAAAGAAGCTTAGGAAACTATGCAGGATTTTTGTTTAGTCCATCATTTGGAGTGAATTTTCGATAAGGAACCATTTTAAGTAGAACCCCAACGGGTTTAGTGGCACGTTTAAGAATATCACCCGCATTAAAAAGTGAATTGATAGAACCTGTATTTTTAAACGCTGCTGGATTTTCTAAATATCTGATAAGCCCTTCTTTGCTATCAGGAAGTTTTTTTATTGCATCCTCATAACCAACAAGCTTGTCCTTAGGAGTTTTTATCTCATTTGCATTCCAACAGAATACTTCAAAAGCTTTATTAGTTACGGGTGTATCTACACCTGCTATTTGCCCTAACCTCATTATCACTTTTGTACTCGCTAAATCTTCAGTTATATATCTGTGACTTGCAAGCTTATCAGCAGTAGGTGGCCTGGAGCTGTAAACATTTTTGCAAGCCTGAAAAGCATCATAATATTTTTCATATTTTCCTATTCCATAATGTCGATTTAAAGCCTCACTTATTGACTCAGC
This sequence comes from Candidatus Gastranaerophilales bacterium, assembly GCA_028280605.1. GTDB lineage: Bacteria > Cyanobacteriota > Vampirovibrionia > Gastranaerophilales > JANQFW01 > JANQFW01. The sequence goes on along the minus strand of JANQLL010000179.1, from coordinate 25,818 downwards.
TTTACAATCAAGAGCTTTTGCAATAGCCATTCTTTCTCTATCTAGGCCTTCCATAAGATTAGCAATTTCAGGAGTAATACCTTCAATATAATGATTGTAAGAGCTATTTATTCTCTTTTCAAAAGCTTCATTACTTTCTCTCTCTAATTGCTTTGGATACTCTGCCTTACGATCTACTTTCTTCATACTTTTTAAAAGGTTGTCAGAATTCAAAACAACCGCACAGTGGTAAATATAATTTTCCCCGCCTAGAATAATGTCAAGCGGAGATACCGGATTAAATTTTATTACCTTCTCATTATTCTTTTTTAAAGGAAATACTTTATCTAGCGTTTGAAGAACATTGTCAATTTTTGACTTGGGAATAACTGCTACATCTACCAGAGATTTTCTTTTAGCGTCAAGTATACCGTTCATTCTACAACCATATGGAGCTGTCTCAACTAAACCTACAGTTACATTGCTATTTGACTCTGAAATTTTTCTTGCTGCCTCAATTACACCTCCCTCGCCACCGGGCATTAATATAACAGTTTTATTATCAAGCTTGTTAGAGCCTATTCTGTCAAATATTTCTTTTCTTGCACTTGGCTCATCAGGTAAAGTTACAATAATAGTGTTAGATTTTTTTATACTATCATTGAATTTCTTTTCATTCCATTGAGGCACAAAGTCATCTGCTGAAAGTTCTATAAAATTTTCCTTATTTGTAAGTGTATTTTTTATTACAGTTCCATTGAATTTATATATTGGTGCCAGCCGTGAAGCAGTATTTTCACTATCCTTTCTAGGAAGGGCCATTTTAATATCAATAGGTTTGTTCGATTTTATATTTTGAAGCATTGAGTCAAGCATAACACCAAAGCCCAAGTGGTCTGACCCCATAATAAGAACTTTTTTCCCACCGGTTTTATTATTTTTTAGCGAAGATTTAGCCTTTACTCTTTCTATATACTGGATCATATTAGTATCAATATTCCTTTGTTTTACAAGGTCATCGAAATCAGGATCAATAGAAAAAGTTTTAACTTTACCATTGAATGATATAACATCTTGTTTTAGAACCTTTATTTTAGGATTATCAGATTTATTTCCATTGCAAAAAAAATTTTTTGCAATATTAAAATTGCCCCCCCTTTGAGGGAATATTTGCGGACTTGTTAAATTCATTTTTTCTACTCTCTCTCTTTAAAAAAACTTATACATTTATTTAATACAAAAAGAGTACGGCAAGCCTAACTTTTTGTCAATATTTTTTTTAAATAATCTTAAATTAAATAAAAAAATAATAGTATGACATAAAACACAAATAGCCTAAATATAATTATTTTAAAGCAATCTCTTTTTTCTATGCTCTAAAAAATAAGAGATTATTATCTAACTAATTAAAATATTTATAATTTTATATCTTAAAATAAGTACGGCATCCCTAATTTATTAATCAAAAAAATTGAATACAACAAAATGAACAGATATTAAACTACCCACTCATCTTGTGTAAAAATTTTTTTGATTTTACTTATGCAAAAGTATTAAAAGAGTTTTTAATATTTTTTTCCAATTGTTTTTCTGCGGATTCTTGCATTAAGCTAGACGCTTTGTAGATGATCGAATTTCTGGCGTTGCTTATTGCTGCATTTTTATCAAACGCATTTGCCGAACCAAATCCTATTTTGGAAGAGTTCTGAATTGCATTCATTGATTTCTCGTTTGTACTCATAATATTAGCAGCTGCGTTCTGGCGATTTCTAATAGCCAGATTTCTGAACATCACTAATCCTACTAATGACATCTTGCTTCTCCAACATTTCTTCCTACTCTAGTGTTATTATAATATTTTCTACAAAATATATAAACACCCATGTATATTAAACCATAGATTTATAATATTTTGGGCGTTTATTAAGAAAGATTTAATAAACAAACTTTTATTCCCAATAACTTGCACGTGCTTTTTCAGTTTCCCACACACAAACCTTTGATAACTGAGGTATTTCTTTTTTTAATTGCTGATATATATACTTTGATATTATCTCACTGCTGGGACTAATATCTTTAAACTCAGGCAATTCATTTATATCCTTATGATCCAGCTTATCTAATACTTTATTTAATTCTTTTTTTAATATTTTAAAATCAATAAGAATATTAGACTCGTTCAAATGCTTACCTTGCGCATAAATTTCCACTTTCCAGTTGTGGCCATGCTGGTTTTCGCAATTACCTTCATAATTCAATAAGTGATGTGCCGCTGAAAAATGACCTTCTACTTTTACTTCAAACATTTTAGCCTCTTTTACTTTTTATAACTACTTCTTATTATTTCACAAAAAATTTTTTACTTTTAAGTTATTATTATAGATAGATAAAGCATAAGTCGGCTTGACGAACTTGCACTTTCCTGAAATTTAAAAAGTAATATAACCAGATAAGATTAGGGGTAAATAAAATGCACGAAACTCAAAAATTATTAGATATAGCAAAACATGTGGCTTACGAAGCAGGCAAAATACATTTAAAATACTTTGGAAAAGAAAAAGATATTTTTCAAAAAAGTAATGAGTTTGATCTTGTCACAAATGTAGACAAAATGTCAGAAGACAAAATAATTTCTATATTGTCAGAAAATTTTCCCGATCATTCCGTACTGGGAGAGGAAAGCGGGAAACACGAGGCACAAGACTCAGATTATATATGGGTAATAGATCCAATCGACGGGACGACAAATTACACTCATAATTTTCCGCACTTTGCCGTGTCAATAGGGCTCGTTTTCAAAAATGAATATATCCTGGGCGTTGTATACGACTCATTCAAAGATGAACTTTTCTCTGCAATCAACGGTAAAGGTGCATTTTTAAATGATAAACCTATACAAGTAAGCTCAACAGATAACTTAAAGCAAAGTTTATTGGCAACAGGATTTCCTTATATTAAAACAGGACTGGGTCAGGAAAATTTAAAATATTTTACAAAATTTTTATTCGAAGCTCAAGCCATAAGAAGACCGGGCTCAGCAGCGCTTGACCTATGCTACGTAGCTTGCGGCAGATTAGACGGTTTTTGGGAGCTAGGCTTATCCCCTTGGGATACAGCAGCCGGTATTTGTATCATTCGAGAAGCTGGTGGAAAAGTTACAAATTTTGACTCAGAAGGTTTTGATATGTACAATAAAACTGTACTAGCCTCTAACGGCAAAATTCAAGACAAAATTATGAACATAATAAAGTCCTGCTAAAAAACTTCGGAGTAAACACTATGGTAAACAAATTTTTAACAGTATTAATATTATTTATTATTATAACCGACCCATCACTTGCTACATCTAATGAAGTTATTGATCTAAATAATTTATCTGACAAAACCTTTAAACAACAATCAACTCCTCCAAAGCCAGATAATAAAACTCAAAATACAATTCAAATAGCAAAAAAAACAAGCTATCTTTCGAAGCCAGCGTATCGTATAAGTGCAATCAATCCTAATAAGGATAATAATCCGTCAGGTGCTCATTATCCAGGCTATAGAGGGGCTAATCAACTTATTATATATACAAAAAGCTTTGGTGATTTTACTTCAACAAACGAATACGGGGTAGAGGTTATTGTAGAAAATAATAGGGCTTTTAAAATTAGTAGCTCTGACTCTTTTATTCCGCAAAACGGATATGTAATAAGTGCTCACGGCACGGCAAAAAAATGGATCAACCAAAATATAATAGAAGGTGCAATAGTAAATATAAACAAAAATACAAAAACGTTGGAAGTAAAAATAGTCCCTGAAAGTTATTTGTTTAAGGCTCAACAAAGGGTAAATATAGCTAAAACAGCTTTTAACAAATATTCTCATTTTAATAGATCAGAAAAAACAACCATAGCAAAACAAAGCTTGCTATCAGCAGAAAAAAAACTAAAAAAAGCAAAAAGCTATTTAAAAAAGAAACGTTTTAAAAAAGCTCAACAATTAAGCTCTACGGCATTAAGCTATGCTAATCAATCTATTTATTATTCAATACCAGCTAAAAATAATGAATTTCACGGTATATGGATACGACCTGTTGAAAAAACAAGCAATGATATTATTTTAACCCTAGAAAAACTAAAAAGTGTAGGTATAGAAAATATTTTTCTGGAAACCTATTATCAAGGCACAACAATTTTCCCAAGCTCTACAATGGCTCATTATAACCTGACTCCGCAGAGAAAAGAATTTATAGGCTGGGATCCTTTAAGAGTATGGATAGATGAAGCTCATAAAAGAAATATGAAAGTACATATCTGGTTTCAAACTTTTTATGTAGGTAATCAAAATCCATCAAAAAATCCTAAGCATATTTTATCCGCTTACCCAACCTGGGCAAACGTCCAAAGAAGAAACACAGATGCAATTCAACCAATGCCATCCTTAGCAGAGCATTCAGGTTATTTTCTTGATCCTGCAAATCCACAGGTGCAAAGATTTTTATGCACATTAATACAAGAGATCTCCAACAATTATAATATCGATGGACTAAACATTGATTACATAAGATATCCTTCAAGTCTGGCTATGAATTTCCCTAATTTTCTTGACTCAACCTGGGGCTATACCAGATATGCACGAAAAGAGTTTGAAAACATGTATGGCATTGACCCTGTAAATATAGATCAAAGACATCTTTTATGGACTTATTGGACTCTTTATAGACAAAATAAAATAAATAATTTTGTTTTTAACCTAAGGCTAATAACTAATAATAGAAATATACTAATATCAACTGTTATTTTTCCAAATTTAATAAAAAGCTCTCATGTAAAAATGCAAAACTGGAAAACTTGGGGTGACTACGGATTTGTTGATGCATTTACACCACTAATTATGAATAATAACGAAAAAATCGCTTATCAATATGTAAAAGGAATAAAGCAACAATTTCATAGGCCTGTTAATGTTTATGCAGGCTTATTCGAGCCTTTTACATCTTCTTCTCCCATTGATATGTTAAAACAAATAGAATCAATAAGAGAAGCAGGTGCTCAGGGTGTTGTCTTATTTGATAATGCGCACCTAAGCAAAGAATATATAGAATCTTTAAAAGCTAGAATCTTTACAAGTAATTAAATGGCTTAAAGTCATACTATAATTACACTTCAATTGTTAAAACATCCAAAAGACCAGAGAACACTAACTTTTTTGGTTTATTAAAATTTACCTCCTTTAAAATAATTAGAATAATTATTTTTTTTGGATTTACCTCCATGAATCAATCATATTGCGTTAATCACAGTGCTTTTTTCTTTCCGTGCTTAATATTTCTTAATATTTTGAAAATATTTTTTTGACCTTATTTTTTCTAAAATTTTTAATCTCTTGTTCAAAAATTTAATTTTTTCTTTTAAAAATTTAAAAATTAAAAACGAACTCGATAAAAATTTAAGAAAAGCACCTTTATTTTGTAAAATCCAAAATTAACTTAAGAACAATTTTCATTAGCTTTACACTTTACAATTAATAGAACTTAGAATAAACTCTTAATTAAGTTGAACAACTGATGAGGCAGAATTTAAATGTTAATGCGTAATAATAGCATCAAAAAGCAGCAGAATCAGACACAGCAACAGCAAAAGAAATTTTATCGGTCTGTTGATTGGTGATGTTATTATAAAACAAGTTTTTAATACAAACAAAACCCGCAGACCTAAACAAAAGGAAGCGGGTTTTTTAAATAGAAAAATTAATTTACAAATGTTACCCAGATTTTGTCCGGACATAAAATCTAAATAACATTCGAAGAGAGAGAGAAAGGAGAATACCCGAAGTGAAAAGCAAAAAAGGCAGAATTTTTAAATTAGCAATGTTTGCTTCACTAGCAGCATTTAGCTTGCCATCATTAGCTGAAAATGTTTCATTACAAGATATTCAAATTGCATTAAACCAGAGAGATAACCCTATAAGCACTAATAATAACTCATTTGGAGCATATAAAACTCTAGAGAATTTAACAAGAAAATTTGGGCTGGATTATAAAAAATCTAACGGAAGTAAGCCTATTACTCGTAAAGAAGCAGCTATAATGCTTGTTAATCTTGTAGGAAAAATAGAAGAGAATAATACAAAGCTTAATGCAGTAGAAAAAGCAAAAATAGAGGTTATTAAAGAAGAATTAAGTGTTGAAACAAAAGCGTTAATGAGTAAAGTTACAGTTTTAGAATCATCTGTTAGTGAGCTTAAAGGCAATGTTTCTAAATTAGCAGAGTCTGATAAAAAATCCTTTAAGTTTGAATATGGAAAAGATTACAAAATTGGCGCTACTTTGCAAACTCAGTATACAGGGACGATTAACAAAGATTATAGCGGCTACCCAAATAACTTTTATTTTCCGCTTGCTGACGTAACAGTAGAAGGCAAACCACATGAACATATCGGATTTTTAGGAAGATATAACATTGGTAGTAACCAATTAAGCGATATTTACGTGTCTACTAGTGTTGTACCTAATCATACTGTTTATGTCGGACAAACAAGGGTACCAATAGGGCAAGAAGGCGCGCAGTCTCCTGCTACAATTGAAACCATTGATAAAGCGCAAATTTCAAGAAACTTTGGTGATACCAGAGATACAGGTATAAAAGTAAGAGGCAACTATGATTTTGTTGACTACTACTTGGGAATGTACAATGGTGATGGTGCAAACAATTTAGATACAATCAATGGAGATGTTGCTTTTACCGGCTGGACAGTTGTAAAGCCTTTTTATAAAACTCCTGAGTTAGGCGAATTAGAATTGGGCGGCGGTATTTATAATGGCAGGTTTGGCAATCCAGGCGGGGCTCAAGTATCTAATAATATTTGGGGTACCTACGCAGGATACAGATATGGCAAATACTTTATAAAAGGTGAATACTCTCTTGCAAAAGGATATAATGCAACAAACGGTTTAAAAGCGAGCGGCTGGTATCTACATAATTCATATATGTTAAATGATAAATGGCAATTAGTTGCCAGACTTGACAGCTTTGATCCAAACAGAAGCATAGGTAAAAACCGCCAGGCTGAATACACCCTTGGGGTTAACTATGCTCCGTTAGATAACTTTTGTGTACTTGTAGACTTTGTGCACGTTGATAATCAAGCAAGACAAAATAGTGAAAGAATAGGTGTACTTACTCAGGTAACATTCTAAATAAAGATAGAATGAACAGAAGAAAGGATTAAATTTAGATGGAAGTTTTTTTTAGTAATATTTACCCGGTAATTGCTTTTTTCATAGCTTTAATACTAATAAAATTAAGAAAAAAAGTGATTCCTCTTACACTCACCACCCTTTTTCCCTTATTACTTTGTACAACAGGAGCTTCTTTTGCTGAAGAAGCTCCTGTTGCTACAAATCAAATCAATAATATTGATACAACCTGGATGTTAATATCAACAGCATTAGTAATGTTAATGACACCGGGCCTTGCACTGTTCTATGGCGGAATGGTAAGAAGTAAAAACGTTCTTGGAACAGTTATGCACAGTTTTGTTTGTTTAGGAGTCTCAACAATTGTTTGGGTACTCTGGGGGTATAGTTTGGCATTTGGTCCAGATATAGGTCATTTTATCGGCGGATTAGACTGGTTTGGGCTAAACAGCGTTGGACTAGAGCCAAGCGCTGATTATGCTACAACTATACCTCATCAATTATTTATGATATTTCAAATGATGTTTGCTGTTATTACACCAGCTCTTATTTCTGGTGCAATAGCAGAAAGATTTAAGTTTTCATCTTATATTATATTTTTGGTAATTTGGTTAACAGTAGTATATTGTCCTCTTGCCCATTGGGTATGGGGTACGGATGGATGGGTTTTAAACCTTGGTGCTCTTGATTTTGCAGGTGGACTAGTTGTTCACATTAGCTCAGGCGCTGCTGCTTTAGCTGCTGCATTGGTTGTTGGCAAAAGATTAGGTTATTCAAAAGAACCAATGCAGCCACATAACTTAATAATGACATTATTAGGCGCTGCATTATTGTGGTTTGGCTGGTTTGGATTTAATGCGGGTAGTGCAGTAGCAGCAGGTACTTTAGCTACTTCCGCATTTGTTGTGACTCATATCGCTTCAGCTGCTGCAGTTATGTCCTGGCTTTCAATTGAGTGGTTACACAGAAAAAAACCAACTGCTTTAGGCGCAGCATCTGGTGCGATTGCAGGTCTTGTTGCTATCACTCCGGCTGCAGGTTTTGTTAAGCCGATACCGGCATTATTTATAGGTTTAGTTGCAGGTGTAATTTGTTACCTTGCAGTAAACCTGAAGTCAAAGCTTGGATATGATGACTCTCTTGATGCTGTGGGTGTACATTGTGTCGGTGGTATCTGGGGAGCTATTGCAACCGGCTTGTTTGCTACTCTTGCTGTTAATCCTGATGGAGCTAACGGTTTATTCTATGGTAATCCTGGCTTGTTAGGCAATCAAATAATAAGTATATTTGCCGCTGTTGCTTATGCTTTTATCTTAACATTTGTTATTTTAAAAGTATTAGATGCTACAATTGGTATTAGAGTTGCAAAAGAAGAGGAGGATACCGGAATAGACCTTAGTGAACACGGCGAAAGAGGTTATACTATCTAGTAATAAATGGAGACGAATATAAATGAGAAAAATAGAAGCAATTATAAAGCCATTCAAGTTAGAGGACGTTATAAATGCATTAAAAGAAATAGGAGTACAAGGTATTACAGTTTTTGATGTTAAAGGTTTTGGTCGCCAACAGGGTGTTACAGAATACTACAGAGGTGCGGAGTACCATATACCTTTTATTCCAAAGGTTAAAATAGAGGCTGTAATTCCTGCGAGCTTGCTGGATAAAGCAGTTGACGTAATATGTGAACACGCACAAACAGGCAAAATCGGAGACGGTAAAATTTTCGTTTCAACCATTGATGAAGTTGTAAGAATAAGAACTGGTGAAAGAGGAGAGCCTGCTATTTAATTAGTATACTGGTTCAATAACTTAATTTCCTTTTCAAACACTTAAATTTATGTATGTAAAATTCAAAAACTCATCAAAATATCAACGTAACTAGCTGGTAAATGCCAGCTTTTTTTTTATAAAATATCATAACCGACCCCGCCATTAAATTTATCATTGCCGGCATGTCCGGTAATCTTATCTTAAAAACATTAATTGTTAAAAACAAAAATTAATTTTATGTCTACATATATTTTATAACTTTAACCGTCTAAAAAGATAAGAATATAAATATTGATAAAAAGTATAATTATTTTTGAAAAACAAAAAATTTCAGAAATAAAATTTGATATCAAGGAGTCAATAAAAAAATTTTTATTGATTGTAACGAAATGTTATTTTTGTAGTATTTTGATCTTATTTGACTGCAAAAATTTTAAAAATATGTTAAAATATATATTAACAATATAAATATTAAATAAATAGTAAGTGTATTGGACTATGAATTTAAAGCAATACGTTAAAATTTTATATTTTTTATATTTGATGATGTGGAATATTATAAAATTTTTATATACAATTTTTCCACAAAAAAATATTGTATTGCAGAAAAAGGCTTCTTTTTTCTGCTTCAAGCGTATTGATACTAATTTAAATTCTATATTATATAATTTAAAAGAATTTATAAACAAAAAAATCTTAAAAGAAAACAATACAAGTACTGCTAAAGAGTTAGTGGCAGTAAAACATATTAATAAAAATAAAATTTCTGTATTAAACAGAATATACACTAGCACCATATTTGTTAATATGGTGCTAAAAAACTCAAACTCCTTATACATCAAGAGATTAAAGGATGCGCCAGCCACGCAAATTTTAATTTCAAAACAGCACTTTTTCCGCCTACAGGATAAGTGTGCCTTTTTATACCCTTTTGTAAGCAAAAATCATTGCAGTCAATATAATCTTTAATTTTTACATCACATACAATTGAATAAAATTTTTTGTCTTCTTTAAGGCTAAAAGGGGGGATATAATAATGGATGCTTTTATTAATTGTTAAAGCATCCATTATTGTATCTGAAATTATTCTTTATTAAGGTATTAATAAATTTTTTGTATCTATTAATAATGATCTTTTTCTTTCAAGTATTCTCTAATGTTATTTAAAGAGGCTTGAACAATTCGTGTTACTCGAGATGAAGACAAGCCCACCTGTTTTGCAATTTCTTTTACTTGCATATTTCTGTAAAATCTATACTCAACAATAGTTCTCTCTTTTGCAGGAAGCTTAGCAATAGCTTCTCTAATAGTTCTACCCAGCTCTGCCAGTTCTAGTTTTTCATCAGGTAAAGCAGAACCGTCTTTAATAAAGTCAAAAGGTGAATCATTGTCGGAAGATTCAGCTATACTATCTATTGATAAAACAGTCTCATAAATAGCTTCACGAACTTTTTCTGGAGCTACAGCATCAGTACCATCTGATCCATCGTCTTCAGACTGTTTTTTGTTGTGCTTAAGAGAATACCATTTATAACGATTTCTTAATTCATTTCTTATAGCCCATCTAACGGCTGTAGCTACATAAGAATTATTGTATTTTTTTAATTCTTCATCTGTTTTGTTTTTAACAAGAGCTTGAATAGCAATTATACCTATGCTCATAAGTTCTTCATAATCAACCATATGAGAGGGAATACGTCTATGCTCTACTCTTGCGACTTTTTCAACAATCTCTATGTAGTTTTTTATTTTATCTTTTTGTTGCACGACTTTATACTTTTTTCTTTCTCAATTACTATCACTGCTCATCAATTATTTCAGATTAATCTTTTCACATTATAACTTATTTTATTATTAAAATCATGTAATCATTTTTTAATAATCTGAAAAATATTTTACATTAATATATTTTATTTACTACGTAAATTATACACAAACATGAGAATTTCCGCCACTGCTTTATATAATTCGGGAGGAATTTCCCGATTTACATCAACCAGACGAAATATTGCCCTGGCAACAGGAGGGTTTTCTATTACAGGTATATTGCTGCTTTTAGCAATATCAACAATTTTTTTTGCAAATAATTCTGAACCTTTAGCTAGTACTTTTGGAGCATGCATCTCCTCCGTATTATACTTAATTGCCACAGCAATATGAATAGGGTTAGTAACAACAAAATCAGCATTTGGCACTGCTTCCAACATCGATTGTTGCAACATTTGCATTTGTCGTTCTTTTAGTGCAGCTTTAACATGTGGGTCACCTTCAGTATTTTTATATTCATCTTTAATCTCTTTAAATGACATTTTTTGATCTTTTAAAAATTTCCATCTGTTAAACAAATAATCCGCACCGGCAATAAGAATAAAGATCATGCCCGCTTTTAAAACAAAATCTATAATTAAATCGCCAAACTCATATACTATAGAAAATGTATTTTCCGTAGCAGATAATCCTAAGATTATAGGAAAATGTTCTTTAAAAGTCATATAAGCAATAATACCCAGTACTATTACCTTAATAATATTTTTAACCAGCTCAAAATACGTTTTAATAGAGAAAAACATATTTTTAAAGCCGGAAACAGGATTTAATTTATCAAACTTAGGCATTATCGGTTCTGTTGTAATAAGCGGTCCTATTTGCATAAGATCTCCAATAATCCCAAGAAGAAAAGCAACAAATAAAACCGGTATCAATATTAATATAGTGGGAACAAAAGCAATAAATAATATGTAGCTCAGGCCTATTGCTTCAACGTCCTTATTCGGAATCTGCTCGTACAATAATACAAATAATGTAGAGAATTGGTCCCATATAAATGGTGCCAGGTTTGCAATTAAAACAAACATTATCATCATCGATAATGCCATAGATAAGTCTTTACTTTTTACCACTTGCCCCTTCTTTCTTGCCTGTTGCAACTTTTGGGGCGTGGCTTCAAACTGCTTATCCTCATCAGCCATTTATAAAGAAATCCTTTTCTTCTGTATCCGCTATAAAGCTTGATATAGCTTAAATTAATTGATTTTAAATATTTTCTTCTGTTCTGTAGAGATAGTAATATTATAAATATAATCTGTTTCAGTATCATCTTTTCAATAATGAATGTAAAGAAAAAATATTTATTTTATAATAAATCTACTGAATAAGACGTCTAAAAATTTAAAAAAAATATAAGCTAATTGTATTAACTTTTTTTTAGTGGAGTATGGAGAGGATTATAAATGCTTCAAGAAGCAACAAAAGTATTGAGTTCGGCATTTGGTAACAGTTTTATAAGAAAACTAAGTCTTTATTTGCACGACTGTATAAGAGAAGAAGTTAAATCTTCTACCTTTAGAAACTTAAAGCAGGAAAAAGATAATAAATGGGACTTTTTGCAAGAAGAAAAAACTCTTTTGTCAAATGAAAGCGGGATTCTGGAAATAGATGGCACTAATAGTAAAATAACAGAAATGTTGCTTCAGTCAGAAACCTCCAAAAAAGATCGTTACTTGATTTACGGCTACATGTTTTTAGAAGGTAAAACCTCAAGTGCCAGAAATGCAACAGAGTTTTTGACACCGCTTTTATATATCCCCTGCAAGCTGGAAAGAAAAGGTAAACATATAATATGCTCACTAACAGATGATACTTTATCGCTCAATACCGGTGCATTAGCATCTATAATTAAATATGATGATGAAGATGAAGTAGAACATCTTTTTGAAGGTCTGATAGATGCAGTACCAGAGCTGCCATTGACAGAAGAGAAGCTTCAGATCTTTTTAACTACTTTAAAATCTATAGTTCCAGGGCTAAATATAGAAAATATAACTATAGATAATAACCAAGAAAATCCTGAAGAACATGTTGAAGAGCAAAGTAAAGATGAAAATGCTACAGAAGAGGCTCTGGTTGAAGAAACTGAAGTGAATAATGAAGTTGATGACTGTAATGAAGAAGAAAATGATTCTCAAGAAAAATTATCAGAAACCCTCTACAGGAGTTATTTACAATCTACTGAATCCACTGAAGAGAAAAGATTTATACATACACCACTAAAATTAACGGATTCCTCTGCTGTGATTTTAACCAAAAGACCCAGTCCAACAGCTGGTGTGCTACATGAATTAACCCAAATGTCAGAAAAGCCAGCCGGCATGTTTAGAGAAACCAGCTTAAATACAATTCAAGAAGAATTTGTAAACAGCAAAAAGCTTAAAGAAAAAGCACATGTAGAATTTGATAAAAAAGAAAAAGAATTAAAAAATTTCTTCCCTATTGTACCGCTTCAATTGAGCGACTGCCAGGAAGATGTATTAAAGGCAATTCAAACAAATGATGTGGTATCTGTATTTGGTCCGCCAGGAACCGGTAAAACTCAGACCATAGTAAATTTAATTTTTCATTTAATAGCTAACGATAAAAAAGTTCTTGTTGTTTCAAGGATGGATAAAGCGGTTGATGTTATTGGCGAGAGATTAAATAAGTTTGGTGCTCCTTTTTTATGTTTGAGAGCAGGTAAGGGTGATTATCAAAAGAAATTATACTTTCAGTTGCAAGACTTATTAAGCAATAAAGTTGATCTGGATACTGGTTTTGAAAATTCTTTACTAACAGAAATTCAAGATTTAGAAGATATAAAAAATAAAATAGATAATCTAAAGCTAAATTGCGAAGAAATAATTAATAGTGAAGAAGAGTGGTTTGATATAAATCAAAAATATCAAAACTTTTTAGAGCAAAATAGCCAGGTAGATATAATACAACAAGATTTAACTCTTGAGGAAATACAAAAAAGTAAACAGCTTCTTGAAAAGATACACTCATTAAGTGATAAAACAACTTTTATGGATTCATTAAACAAAAATATCAGATTCAAATATTTAATGAATAAATTAAAGCTAAAAGATTTAAAACCCACGGAAGACACGCTTGCAAAATTGGATAATGATCTTATAAAGCAGGATTTATATAATAATTTAAGAAAAAAAGAAGTATTTATTAATAAAAAAGGTAATTTACAGGAGTCTTTAAAAGAAATAAATGATTTAAAAAAGCAAGAGCGCTTATTAGCTATTTCTGTGCTTAAAAATAAACGGCGAGAAGTTTTAAAATCTTTAATAAGAGATCAATTTAAACGTCAAAGGCTGATGATTCACTGCAAAACCTTGATGGAAAGAAAGAAAAATTTACAAAATAGATTATTACACGAAGAAGATTTTGAGCCATTGTTAGAGGCGTTTCCATGTTGGGCAGTTACAACTTATGCACTGTCAGAATCATTACCGTTAAAACCGGGTATTTTTGATGTAGTTATTATAGATGAGGCTTCTCAATGTGATATAGCAAGTTGTTTCCCGGCAATGTTCAGGGCTAAAAAAGCTGTAATAGTAGGTGATGATAAACAACTTGCACATATGTCATTTTTAGAAAAAGCAAAAGAGCAGTCCTTCTTAAGCCAGTATGACATACCCGACAGATATCAATTAATGTGGAGATTTAGGACAAATTCAGTATTTGATTTGGCTAATTTTTATTCAACCAGTCAAATTCTGTTAGATGAGCATTATCGAAGCCCTAAAGAGATTATAGGCTTTAGTAATAAAGAGTTTTACGGCAACAGAATCAGAGTTATGAAAAAGAACTTGCCATTTAAAGATAAAAACGTCGAGCTAAATATAATAAAAGATGCAAAGGTAGACCTAGACAGCACCAGAAATATGGCTGAAGTTGAAAGCATAATGAAAAGGCTGCTTGAGATTATTGAGCAAAATAAACAGAATAATCTAAAACAAACCATTGGAATTATATCCCCGTTTAGAGGGCAAGCAGAGCTCATTAAAAAAGCAGTAAATCAAGTTTTAACAGGAGAAGTCATAAAAAGGCATCAAATAGAAATAGGAACTGCTCATACATTTCAGGGTGATGAAAAAGATATTATATTATTATCTTTTACACTTGCAGAGAATAGCCATCATCAAAGTTTAACTTTTGTTCAAAAGCCAAACTTATTTAATGTTGCGATAACCAGAGCTAGAGAAAACCTTATATGCTTTGTGTCTGTAGAATCCAATTCTTTATTCCGTGGATTGTTAAGAAATTATTTAGAATATATTCAATCTATAGAGCAGCAGGAACCTGTATCTGAAGAAGATTATACTTATAATAATCACGTCGAAAAAGAAATAGCAGAGCTTTGTTGCGAAGAAGGACTTAATGTTATTCCTAACTTTGAAACAGCCGGTTTAAAAGCTGATATGCTGGTACATAATAATAAAAATGCCATAATAATTGAGTTTGATGGAATAAATGATAATAGTATTAAACAAACTAACAATATTTACCCAAATGTCCATAAACAAGATTTAATGGAGCGCTGCGGCTGGATGGTTATGCGTATAACAGCGCGTGAATGGTATTATAGTAAAAATATTTGTATTAAAAGAATAAAAGAAAATTTGGTAAGTGCATAATAAATAGGGTTCTATAATCAAAATTCACCTCAGTTTAGAGGTGAATTTTATTTTTTCTATGTTCTATTTCGTTTTCCAGGATATTATATATTTTTTCTAATCGTTGTATTTGTTTTAGTTTAGAATTACTTTCGATACCATCAGGATTATCAGACATTATTTTGAAATGTGCCATATAAAAATGAATTCTGTTACTAAGGTTCTCTATTTCTCGTGTTGAGATTTTAGCAAGATTTTTTTCTAAAGAACCTTCAAAATTAACATCATCATCATCTGATAGAATTAAATCTCTTTTTAACTCCCAGACCATAATATTAAGTACCTCATTTAAAAATTTAATTACAATTTAAATATTAGAGCTATATTATCTTTTTTACTATAGTTTATTTGGTATATATTGATGGGTTGTACTAACTCTCATTAATAAGTAGTATATATAAATAAAAACAAAAAAATAGCAAAAATTGATTAATAAGTAGGAGACAAAAAGTTTCCTCGTCTATAAGTTCAATTCAGGACTATAAGGAGGTAAATAATAAATAAATATGTTTTGCTTAGCCCATTCCTTAGAAGCTATCTGGTTAAAAACATTTTTTAAGGGAAATCCTTATCATAGCTATTCTTACGATATTTCTTACGAATAGATTTTGTTGATTTATTAAATAATTTGGATATTCCTGCTTGTTTTAGCTTATGGTCTTGATTCAATAATAGGGCTAATACATAGAATGTGCAAGAATAAAAATGTTTTAAATTTAAAATTTAGCATAAGTCCCGTCTCTTCTTTATTTACTGAATAGAAAAGACGGGATTATTTTATTTTTGTGTCCTTAGCTTGGGATGCTAATTACTGTTTAAAGACATCCCCTTTCTCAATATTCAAGAAAAACGCTGTCTTTTTTGAATATAATAATTAAAAAGGTTATTTTAGGAAGTAAATTCTTGGATTTTAAAATCTAAATTCTGAGAAAATAATTTTATTGCCTTTGATTGTCTTAATATCAATGTTATTCTCAGGACTTACAAGTAAAATATTTCCCCCTGCAATGGCACTATAGCCTTTAATATAGCTATCATCTATTATATCCAGGTTGCCGCCTGCATTAACATTATTAAAGTCAATCTCATCAGCAATTATTGTTAAATCGCCTGTTGCTGTAACATTTTGGACACAAATTTTTTCTGCTTTTTCACTTCCGTCTTTAGAAGCGTTGAAATTGCCAGAAGTAGTTATATTGCCGTTAGCAGAAACCTCATTACCAAACAGATTGACTTCTCCTGCGTTAATAGAGTTTACTTCAATACAACCATCTGAAGCTGTTATATTAACAGTACCTCCTGCAAAGATTTTGCCTGTTATAATAGATAAGTCGTCTTGCAGGTCAATATTTTGGTTAACATTAAGATCGCCCACTGTTATGTCATTAGCAATAATGTTAAGATTATCAGCCGTAATATCACTGGTATTTACAATATCAGCCTTGCTTGTAAGGTCACTTTGGGATATCAGAGTATCACCGTTGGCAGATAATTCTTTGGTTGTTATATCACCTGAGGTAAATAGTTCAATACCATTTCCGCTAGAACTTTTTGAGGAGATATTTTCGGTTATAATGTTTTCAGCGTAGATTGCAATATTTCCTACTGATTTACTATTTAATTCAATATCACAGGTTTTAACATTACCATTTTCTGCATTTAAGCTTATAATATCTTTATTAAACGTATTAGCTTCACCAACATTAGCAGTTATATTTTTTGTAGTAATATTTCCATTGCCTGTAGTATGCAGGTAAACTGCATGATCGGTATGATCAATATTAATAAAATACTGCGGGAAAGGAGAGTTAGATGTTAAATTATCTATTGTAATATCTTTGAATGCTTCAATATATATCAGACCGGTAAATTTGCCATCCGCTTTAATATTACAGGCTCTGACCTCACCTGATGTGCTTATAATATCTACTGCTTTTTCTTTAGCAGCATAGCCTACTATATCCAATTCAATATTTTCTATTATTATGTCCTCTCCTGCCTCTAAATTAACAATGTCCTGACCAATTGTGGTATCGTTATCTGTATTGTCACCGAGATACATAGTAATATCTTTGGCTTTTATTCCTGAATCGGTAGTAATATTGAGAGTATTGCTGTCCGGGTCACTAAAGGTCCCAATATTAATACCAAAATTTTGTACTTCAATGTTATTTTTTGCATTGATATCTATCACATGCTTCATGTCGACATAATTGCCAACCTTTGCCGTTATGTCACAACTTGAAACATTACCATTTTCTGCGCTTAAGCCTATAATGCTTCCTGAAAAAGTTTTATTATTGCCAACAGTCGCAGTTATATTTTTGGTACAGATATTACCATCACCTGTCACGTGAAGGTAAATAACATTATCTGAACTATAAATATTATAATCTCCAGAGGTGCCTGTTAAATTACCGGTTGTAATATCCTTGAATGCTTCAATAAAGATATAACCTCTTTCTTTACTATTTACTTCAATATCAGAGGTCGTAACACTGCCTGTTACACTTTTAATATCTACTGAATTTCGTGCGCTACGATTATTAATAGTATCAATCTTGATATTTTCTGTTATTATGTCTTCATTTGCATCCAGGTCAATAACATCTCCACCTAGCTGGCTATCATCTCCAAGCTCAATATAAATATTCTTAGTTTCTATTCCTTTCCCTGCATCTATACTCAAGGCATCTTGTCTTATAGTGTTACTTATAGTGTTAAAGTCAGGGACTCCAAGATTCATATCAATATTTGCTATTTTTACATTACCATTAGCGGAGTTTACCTTTGTTACGTATTCAATATAATTATTACGCAAATCCACTGATATATTATTAATTATTATATCGCTATTGCTATTTATATCTATTACATCAAAAAACAGTCTATTGTCACTAACTAAGCTGGCTGATATATCACAAGTTTTAATAGTTCCGTTTTCTGAGGTTAAACTTATAACATTGTCATTGAATGTATTATTTGAGCCAACTTCAGCAGTTATATTTTTAGTGCAAATATTACCATCGCCTGTAGCTTGAAGCAAAATAAGATTATCTAAACTTTGAAAGTCTTCTATTGTAGAGATTAAATTACCAGTTATAATATCCCCACCAGTAGATATCAAAATTATTGGCCCGCCTGCGGTAATATCACCAACATTGATTGCAACATCATCCATTAAACTCATTGATCCTGTAGTGTTGATATTACCTGTGGTTATGCTGTTTGCAATAATCTCAAGGTTATCAGCCGTAATGTCACCATCTACAACCACTTCAGCTGCTTTGTTTGTTTCATCATTTCGAGAAATTTGTATATCACCGTTTGCGGATAGTTCTTTTGCTGCAACATTTCCAGGCGTAAATAATTCAATATCGCTGGTTGCCTGAGTATTAGATATTATTTTGCCGATTGTTATTGATTCGCCTGTTTCAACCTCAATACCCCCGTTTGTTTGGCTTTTAACTTCAATATCACAGGTTTCTATATCACCACTAAGAGCATGAATAGAAATAGCCTCATTATTTACAGTAGTGTTGCTACCAATATCAGCTTTGATATTTTTTGCAGTTATATCAGATTCCGCATCAAGTTCAACAATATTTCCATCTATTACATTATTATTCCCTATGTCAATACAAATATCCTGGGTATTTACTTCTGAGCCGGTAAGTATCTGAAATACATCGTTGCCTCCAATACTAGTTGCAATATTGTCGTCACCTAACTTAATATTTATATTTTTAGTTGTAACACTATTATTTTGTGACTTTATATTTACTAGGTCATTATTAATACGGTTATTATCATTTAGGTTTACTGACAGACTACAGGTTGTTAGATCTCCACTAGATGAATTTAGCCTTATAGCTCTATCAATAGTGTTATCATCATTAATTTTGACGTTAATATCATTAGTTTTTATCTGATTTGTAGCAACTATTTGAACTATGTCCTTATCTATGCTTGATAAAGAATTACCATCCTCTAGTTCAGCATTAATGTTACAAGCTTTTACACTACCGTTAGCTGTTTTTAAAGTGATAAATCCGTTACCAAAAAAGGTAATACCAAATTGATTATTTGAGCCGGTTTTAGCAGTTATATTTTTAGTACAGATATCACCAGTATCAGTAACCTCAAGTAAAATAAGGTCATCAAAAACATTATCGTCACCGATTGTAGTCGTTAAATTACCAGTTATAATATCTCCACTTAGAGACGTTAAAGTTATTGGTCCGCCTGCGGTAATATCGCCAACATTAATCACCACATCATCTGCCAGATTAACAGAGCCTGTTGCATTAATATTACCTGTGGTTATGCTGTTTGCAATGATATCGAGGTTATCAGCTTTTATGTTACCATCGACAATTACTTCATCAACTTTGTTTATTCCATTCTGCTGAGAAGTCTTAATATCGTCATTTGCACATAAGTCTTTTGTTGTAATAACTCCGACAGGAGACGCAAATAGTTCAATATTACTGGTAGTCTGACCATTAGAGGTAATTTTATCGGTTGTAATTGTTTCTCCTGCTGCAATCGCAATAAATCCGTCTGTTTGGCTATTAACCAGTATTTCGCAGGTTTTTACATTACCAAACTCAAAAGCTCCAATTTCAATAACTTTATCAGCGACTGTACTGTTATTCTCAATATCCACATTGATATTTTTTGTTTTAAGTGTTCCATTTAATCTTGCATAAATAACATCTTTGGCTAGTGTATTACTTTCATCGATATGAACGCAAATATTCTTAGTAGTAATGTCAATTGGTGCACCGCCACCTTGAATATATAATAAGTTGCCTGCTACGTTATTTAGAACTCCTAAATTAATATTAATATCACTGGTGGTCATATCGTCTAATGAGTTTAGGAATACCATATCACTGTTAATGCTGTTATTATTACCAATCTCTACTTTGATGTTATCGGTTTTTATATCTTGACCTGAATCTATTGAAATAGCACTGTCAAACTTATTCAGATCACCAGCAGTAACCGTGATATTGCTTCTTGTAATATCTTCTGTTGCGGATAATTTTACTATATCAAATCCGTCAGCTAAAAGATTAGAATCCCCTATTTCAGTTGTGATGTTACAATCGTCGATTTTGCCGCCAGCAGTTAATTCTAGTACATGCCCGGCTATTTCATTGCCTGAATCCAGTTTAACTTTGATATCTTTAGTTGAAATATCGCCGTCTTGAGTTACTAAGCTTACAACATCACCATTAATTGTATTATAAGAACCGGCGCAAGCATTTATAGTTCCTGTTGTTATATCGCCGTAAATAGCGGTTTCCAATAAGATCAGATTATCAATTGTTTGATCGTCACCAATTGTAGCGGTTAGATTACCGGTTATAATATCGCCTTGCGCAGTTGTTATAATTATAGGGCCTGCTGTAGTTATATCGCCCACGCTGATACCGATATCATCTATTAAATCAAGAGTGCCTGTAATATTTATATTGCCTGTCGTTATGCTGTTTGCTGCGATAGTTAAATCTATGGCAGTTATATCACCATTGATAGTAAGGACGTTAGCTTTATCAGGATCTATATGTGGTGCATTTATAGTTTTGACAATTGTTATATTGCCGTTTGCAAATAATTCATTTGTTGTAATATCTCCTGGCGCAAATAATTCAATGTCACTAGCTAGACTTGCATCAGAGATGATTTTTCCGGTAGTAATATTTTCTTCTGCACTAATATTAACTCTACCCTTATTATCGCTAATTACTTCAATGTCGCAGGTTTCTACACTGCTGGCAAAAGAATTTATATCTATTATATTGCTTACTACGGTACTGTTATCTCCAATATATACGTTAATATTTTTTGTTGTTGTATTGTCATTGTTAAGCAACTCAACAACTTCGCCACCTATTGTGTTATCTTCGCATATATTAATTTTAATATCCCGGGTTAATGTATCTATATTACTGAATACATGAACAACATCACCGTGTACAGTATTGCGATTATTTAACTTAACATCAATATTTTGAGCTGTAAAACTTGCACTAGTATCTATAAGTACAACATCACTTTGAATAGTATTATTATTACTTATATCTACTGATATATTATTAGTTGTTACTTTGCTATTACTGAATATGTCTATTAAATTGTTGTTTAAAGTATTTTGATTATTTAACTCTGCATTGATATCACTGGTTGTAATCGAACCGGCAATTCTCATATTTATAATATTATTATTAAATGTATTACTTGCATTAGCTTCTAAAGTTATGCTTTTAGTTGTAATATTACCTTCATCTGTAGACAAGCCTATTAAAAAGCCATTAATATCATTACCGGAATCAAGACCAGCATGAATATTTTCTGTTAAAATATCACCTCCACTGGAATTTAAAAGAACTACATTTTGAGTAGAATTACTGGAACCAATATCAGCTATAAAATTACCGGCTTGAATATTACCAGCGCCACTACTTATCAAAGCCATTAAAGAGCTGCTGGTAACACTATTTTTAAAGTTAAGGCAAGTATTAATATCACATGTTGTAATATTACCGCTTGTCTGTATTAGTAATACATTGTTGGTTATATCATTGGAAGAAGCAATATTTATGTTTACATTTTTTGTGGTCACATTGCCGCTATTGGAAATCAAGCTAACAACTCTATTATTAATGATATTACCATTATCAATTTTAGCGGTTATATTTTTAGTTGTAATATTGCCACTGTTCGCAGCCACAAGTAAAATAAGCTCATCAATAGTTTGTTCATTGCCTAATGTTGCACATAGATTACCCGTTACAATATCTCCATTAGTAGTTGTTAAAGTTATAGGCCCGCTTGATGTAATATCCCCAACATTAATAGCAACATCATCTTCTAGCATAACAAACCCAGATGCATTAATATTGCCTGTAGTTATTGAATTTGCAGCAATATGCAGGTTTTCTGCTGTTATATTGCCTACACAGACCTCATTAGCTTTTACTAAAGGATCACCGGCCTTGATATCTTTTTCCTTGCCATCTTCAATATCAGGCGGTTGTTCACCGGCGATTATAACTTCATTGTTTGCACATAAGTCACCTGTTGTTACATTATTTTGCGAAAATAATTCAATATTACTGTTTCTTTGCGCATCGGAGACAATTTTGCAAGCGTTTATATCGCCACTTGCAACTATTTGAATAAACCCGTCTGATTCACTGTTTACTATTATATTTTTAGCAATAAAATTGCCTAAATTATTTGTATCAATTTCTATTACGTCATTAATAATATTATCTTTACCTATTTTTATATTAATATTTTCTGTGTTTATATTTGTAGATGAAAAATCAATAACATCTTCAGATACAATATTTCCATCACAAATTTTTATATCTACATCAGATGTAGTGAATTTTTCACTCCCGACTATATCGATAATCTCACCAGTAATTAAATTATAACTACCGATTTTTGAATTTATTTTAGCAGTATTTATTTCTTTTCTGCCTATCAGATTGAAACCGTCATTAAATTCATTTTTATCACCAATATTAAACTCAACATTATTGGTATTAATATTGCTATTAGTCACGAAAAGCAAAACATCCCTGCCGGAAGCGTTTAACTTATTTTCGTTCTGTAAATTAATTTTAATATCACATGTTGTAATATCGGCAGTATCTCCTAATGTATTTATATCAATAGCGTTATCTTGGATTATATTTTTAGAATCAATATTTACATTAATATCGCAGGTTGTAATATTTGCTTCATCTCCTTCGGTTTCGGCTTCTAATATATTGTTTATAATATTACCTTTACCTATATTTATATTAATATTACCTGTATCGATATCTCCTTGACTTGACTCCGCATCAATAATATTGTCCCCTACGGTATTTCCATCGCATAGTTTTATATCCATATCAGATACAGTTAGTTTTGTATCACCATCTATATCAATAACTTCATCGATAATCAAGTTGTCATTGCCAATATTTAAGCTCAACTTAGCAATATCCAGTTTTTTCTTTGATTCCAGGTCCATACCATCAGAAAATTCATTATTATCACCAGTATTAAATTCAATATTATTGGTTGTAATATTGCCATCAGCCTCAAACGACGCAATGTTAGTATCGGTATTGCTTAGCAGGTTTTTATCCTGTAAATTAACCTTAATATCATCGGTTGTAATATTACCGAAATCAGCCCCACTTGAATTTATATTAAGAATATTTTGGCTAAATGTATTCATACTGCCAATATTTAGATTGATATTTTCTGTTTGAATATCTCCATTTTCAGTAATTAAACTTACTAAGTCATTATTAACAGTATTACTATTACCAACTGTTGCAGTTATATTTTGGGTACTGATATCACCGGTACCGATAACTTCCAGTTTTATAAGCTCATCAATTGTTTGATTATCACCCACTGATGCACATAAATCACCTGTTACAATATCTTCATCAGTAACAATAATAACGATACTGTCAGTAGCAACAATATCGCCGGTAGTAATTTTAACACCCGGTGCAGTACCGGTTAATAAAACACTGTTAGGGCGAGTAAAGTTCAACATACTGGTCGGATAGTTTCTGCCGATATCAAATTCTACATCACCTCTTGTTTTAAGGGTCAAATTTACAGAGGCACTGTCAGGTATAGCCATATTCATCGCGCCATGTACGTATGAATTAGTGTCATTACCAATATTTACATTTTGGGCATTAAGATATTTTAAATTATCATATAATACAGCAAAATGTTTTTGATTAACCGCTGTACCTTCACCTAAAAGGATTTCCATATTTGGTGCAGAAGGCGTAAGGCTTATAGTTTCAGAATAAATATTAGATTTTAAATCAAGTTTATCTGCCTTAAGACAAATTTCACCACCGCGCCCGTAAGCTTTGATAGAGTTTTTTACATATATGCCTCCTGCTTGTCCGCCTGAATTTATATTTTCTGAATGAATAAATACTTTTCCGGCTTTTGTTGATAAAGCTTTGGCTGTATTTAAGCCTTCAAGATTAACAAGCTGTAAAAACGGATGATTCAAGGTGGTATTAACTTTAGAAACTATTGTTATATTATTGGCATCAATAGTATTAGTCTTACCCACTTGGTAAACACCGGGCATTGTCTGCACATAAGGATGTTGAACATAATCTGTCGTTGATTGTGTTGCTTTTACATCATCCGGGCTAACCGGCCATATTTCTGAACTAAAGCTAAAGTGGACCCCATCACCGGTAATTAACTGAGCTGTTGAATGACCTGCATTTATTCTAGATCCCATATGAGCAATCGCATTTGCACTAAGCGCAATACCTTTAGGAGCGTTAATTACAGCACCTTTGTCTAAAAATATACCGGTGGGCTTAACAGAATCTCTTGCCAATTCTATTTTTCCGCTGAGGAGGTCAGCAGCTTTGCCTTTATAATTATGGGTAGAAGCCATAAAGCCACCCACATTCACAGCTGAATTAGCACCAAATAAAATACCGTTAGGGTTAATCAAAAATACTTTTCCGTTAGCCCCGGTAATATTACCGTGAATAAACGAAGGATTAGCTTGTGTTACTCTGTTTAAAGCAACTTGCCAGGGGGAAGAGAAGTTATAATTTACAACCCTGTTTTTAGCTATGTTGTAAGAATTATATTTTAAGTCTGCTACATTTTTGTTAACTCCTATATCTAAACGGTTTGAGCTATCAGCCACCGCTTTGGCAGCTTGCTGATTAACATTACCCGCCTGAATTATCGTGTTAGAACTGTTATTATATTTAAAAGTAGCTCCATCAATATAATTAGGCACAGGCAGGTTATTAGAAATCACTCCCTGTGCAAGAGTTCCTCCAGCCATACTTATGGAAAGAGCAAGCACCAAGCTACTGCTCAATGCAATTTTTTTCAATTTTGACTTTAGTACTTTTCTCGTATTCCTTTTAATTCTTCGAACCATTTTACCTCCTAAACTTGCCCAATGTAGTTATAAATTGCCCAAATCTTTAAAATACAAAATTTTATAGAAATTAAATTTTTCTAAACGTGCTCGTTTGTTATTTTCTTTATAAATTGCATTTTCTGACAATACCCCGACCAGAGAATGACCTGTTAGATTTTAAAATTTTTTATTATCTACTTATTTAGTGCTTTTTAAGAGGAAAATTAACACTCATAAAAAAGACAACGATGAAACTCCCTTTACCAAGCGGAAAGTTCACCATTGTCTATTATATTTTTTAATTTTACACAAAAACCCGCTAATAATGAGGTTTTTTCTTGTTTAATTCTTCCTTCTTACTATTATTTATGTTTATTATATTAATATTTTTCGCATTATTTTCATTGCTAAAAGTATCTTCTTTAATAATA
>JANQLL010000175.1 GCA_028280605.1 Candidatus Gastranaerophilales bacterium | reverse complement strand
TCACTTTATAAAGCTAAAAAAACTTTCCAACAAAAAAATTTAAGGATAAAAATCAATGGCAATAAAGCTTTACGTCAAGCTGCTGCATAATCCCTGTAATTTAGTTATCAAATAGTATTCACGTTCAAGCTTAAAGATTTTAAAATCATAAAAATCAAATATATGGCTGGTAACGTAGCGTGTGTACTTTTCTATGTTATATAAGCTTTTTAAGTAATTTTTTTGCTTGTAAGAAATCAAACCAAGGTTATAGTAAAACATAGGATATTGATTATTTATTTCTAGCCCCTTGTTAAAACTTTTTATTGCATTTGCAGTCTCATTTGCCCAGAAGTGAATTAATCCAATATAATTATAAATTTTGTAATTATCTGGCTCCAACTCTAAAACTTTCTCTAAAGATGAAATAGCTTCAGAAAAATCGCCAATTTGAATATAAGTGTTAACCATGTTCAAATAGATAATTGGATTGTTATCAACTAAATTCAGTGCACTTTTAAATGATTCTATTGATTTATCAAAGTTTCCTGTCTTAAAGTAGGTGTTTCCCAGGTTATTATAAGCAACGTAATCTTTTGGGATGAGTTCTGCGACTTTTAAGTAGTTTTTTTGAGCTTTTTCATAATCACCTGTTTTATAAAAGAGATTTCCTAGCGTATTGAAGACTTGCACGAATTTTGGATTGATTTTTATAGCATTTCTCAAGTGGTTTAGTGCTTGATCTATATCATTTTTTGCAAAATAAGCTCTACCAAGATTATAGTGGATAAAACTTTCGTTTGGATTGATTTTTATTGCTTGTAAAAAATGCCTGATAGCTTCGTTATGCTTGTTTTGCGCTGTGTACGATAATCCTAGATAATTATGTGCATCAAAATTTTGACTATTTATTTCAATAGTTTTATGGAAATACTTTATAGTTTCATCATAATTTTCCAGTTTAAAATTTATATATCCCATTAAATATAGTGATTTTTGGCTATGTTGATTTATATCTAAAGCGATTGTTTCGTTAGTAAGTGCTTTTTCATACTCACCAATATTAATATATGCTTCTGAGAGATTATTATAAAAACTTGTTTCTTTGGGAGAGGATGATATTGCTTTTTTAAAGTATTTTATGGCTAAATTATAGTCTTTTTTCTTGTAATAAATATCTCCAAGATTATTTAATGCCCAACCATGATTTATATTAGTAGATAAGGCTTTTTTATATTGGGTTATTGCTTTATCTGTTTCACCTATTTCTCTATAACAATTACCGAGGTTATTATGTACGTGAGTATAAGCTGGATTTATTGCTAAAGCATTTTTAAAATATTCGATAGATTTCTTTTGGTTCCCCTGCCTAAAATATATGTAGCCAAGGATGTTATTTGCCCATGCGTTTTTCGGATCAATATTTAATATCTTGTTTTGATTTTCGATAGCTAAGTCATATTTCCCACTATAAACAAATGCATTGCCAATATTATTATAGTAGTCTGTTCCTTTTGGATTTATTTTAATAGCTTTTTTAAAATATTTTATAGCTTCGTTGTACTGACCTGCTTTTAAATATATATCACCAAGTTTTGCATAAACTTTTTCGTTATTAGGATTTTTAAAGACAAGTTTTTGCATGTATTCAATTGCCAGTTCATAGTCATTTATCCTGATCGCAATATCCGCAATTGCAAAATAGCAGTGAGTGTTCTCAGGATCACGACTTATAGCTTCTTTTATAACATCTATAGCCGTATAATGCTTTTGTTTTTTATAATAAATATTGGCAATTTGCAATAAAATTTCTTGATTTTTTGGGTTGATAGTTGAAGCTTTTTTAAAGCATTCCAAAGCAAGCTCCAGGTTGTCAGAATTTAAATATTTTTTTCCAACATTGATAAAATAATTTTCTCTATTAGTCGATTTTTTATCTGTCATGTGTGCTTGTACTCTGCCAATACAATTTTTGGGGCAAAATATTCATATTCTTTGATAGATTTAATGTATCCCAAACTTTTTATACTTTATAAATATTATAATAAATTTTTACATTTTAGCAATCTAAAAATCAGAAATTTTAAAAAGTAATTATTTAATATTTCACTTAGATTAAAATTGTTTATAAATTTATATTTAAGAGCTTGATATAAGATAAAAAATCACAATTTCATTTTTAGCAATTCATAAAGTTCTCATTGTAGTTTTTAATTATGAGCTTATTGATTTTGCATAAATTATAAAGTACTTCTTCAAGGCTTTCTTTACCTTTGGGTAGTGTAGTCAGTAATTTGCTTATACATAAAGAGTTTAATGTATCAATATATGTGTAGTTGATCATACTTATAACCCTCTAAATTTATACCTCTGGATTAATATTAACTAAAATATGCTTTTCAGATTGCTCAATCGCATTGGAATTTGTAAAGTAGTCTATACTATCAAAAGATTAATCTGAAATTTAATTGAGAAACTATAATTATATAAAAACAATAAAAATGCTTTAATTGTTAGCCATTTGAGAATCTATAAAATATTTATCCTTAGTTCTATGACTCCCACTAAAATACTTTTTAGATTATTAAATCGAGTTAAAGTTAATAAAATAAACTATTCTCTGAATTGCGAAGCGGGAGCGTTAAAAAGTAGCCTGAAATTTAATTGATGAGCAGTATAATTAATAGGTTGTATAAACATTTAGAAATTGGTAAATTATTTAGAACTCTAAGACCATACTAAGTTGTAATAATTGATGTTAGTATTAAAATAGTTATATGCAAAATACATTTTAGATTATTTAAGAGTAATATAAAACTAAATTGATGAGCAGTACAAATATCTCTGGTAATAATGTTAAAACGGAATGCACAAATGAAACTAAAATTATTAGCTCTAATCACTTTAATGACGTCAAGCATGGCTTTTGCCAACTATGGTGTAGACTATGAACTTGCCTTGAAAGAACTAAAGAACCAGAATTATGAATTAGCAGTTCATTATTTTACTAAAATTCTAGCTGTAGAGCCTAATAATGCAATGGCTCATTACAATTTGGGTGTGGCATATAAAAATCTTAACATGCCACAAAGGGCACTTAATGAATTTGAAAAGGCTGCCAGCCTAAAAATGAACAGTTCTAGACAGTCAAGAAACAAAATTTACAACCCAAATCAATCAACAAATTTAAATTACAAAATTCCGCAAACTACAAATTTTTACAATATTTTAAAAGGTAGAAATTCACATCAAAACAGCAGTGATGAGCATGGTTACCAGAGATCTGCACAAGAAGCTACGAATCATGCTGTAAATTCTACAGTGAATAATTTAGAGGAATTTAATTTTACCAATAATCAAAACAGTAATAACGCCAAAAAAAATAAATCTCAAGAGCGAGATTACCTTGATATTGCTGATATTTATTTTGATAATCATAAGTACACAACTGCAATAATTTATTACAACTATGCAATAGATTTAAATGCAGAAAATGATTATTCTTATTATAAAATTGCAAGTTGTTACAGAAATAAGCGACAATATAAAGATGCTTACTACTACATAGACAAAGCGCTTGCTATTAATCCGGCAGAGCAGGAATATGTCGATTTAAAATCACAAATTACTTTTAACCAGCAAAACAATTATGTAGAGGAACCTAATGATAGTGGACGTAAGGAAATAGAAACTTTTGCAAGTAAAAAGATTGACAGACAAATTTCAAAAAAAAGTCGTCTAAACTCCGAATATTATAATAATCAAGGTATAAAGCTATATAACAAAGGCGATTTAGAAAAAGCAGGAGAGTACTTTGAAAAGGCAATTGCAATTAATTCAGAATTTGCCAGTGCCTATAACAATCTTGCAAATGTAAAATATAAACAAGGCTATTATAGCAGTGCTAAGCAAAATTACATTAAATCGATAGATTTAGACAAAAACTATGTTGAAGCCTATTATAACCTTGCTTTGTTATACAAAAAAGAAAATGATAGAGAACAAGAATTTGAATATTTAAATAAAGCTATTGAATTGGATCCGTTTTATTATAATGCCTATTATGCCAGAGCTTTTTATTATAAAGATATTACTGAATACGGTAAAGCAAAGAGTGATCTAAAAAAAGTTACAGTATTAAAAAAAGATCACGTAAAAGCTCATTATAACTTGGGGGTATTATA
Source organism: Candidatus Gastranaerophilales bacterium (assembly GCA_028280605.1). Lineage (GTDB taxonomy): Bacteria > Cyanobacteriota > Vampirovibrionia > Gastranaerophilales > JANQFW01 > JANQFW01. The sequence goes on along the minus strand of JANQLL010000175.1, from coordinate 17,074 downwards.
CGCAAATGAATCTCGAATTGATGATGCAATATATCATTTAAAACAAGCTTTAAACTATGCGCCTAATGACCCAAAACTATATATAAAGCTTGCCAGATTATACGCTTTCAGCGGAAATAACCCGGAATCTATCCAGTTTTTCTTCAAAGCTCTTGAATTAAATCCTAGAAATTCAAATATATATATGGAATTAGGAAAGCAATTTCTTGCAACTGATCAAAATAAAAAAGCTGTAGAAATTTTAGAAAAAGCAAATTCTTTAAATCTTAAAAATGCTGGTGTTTTAAATCGCTTAGGTCTTGCTTATATGGGACTGGGTGAAAAAGCAAAAGCGCTTGATGTTTTTAAAAAAGCTGTATTAGTTGATCCATCCAGGTCTATTTATCATTATAACCTTAGTCAAGGTTATTTGGCTATGAATGATAACGAAAATTCAATGAGGTCTTTTCATAATGCAGTTAGTATCAAGCCCAAAAAGCCTGCTGATTTTGTTGATCTTTCTAAAATTTATTATGATAAAAACATGTTTTCTTTTGCAGAGGATGCTTTAAGGCAAGGTATGATTTTAGACCCTTCAAATGAGTATTTTTATCTGACACTTGCTAGTATTTACGAAAGACGCGGTTATAAAAAACAGGCTAAAGAGATTTTATTGTATTTCTTAAAATTAAACGATAATTCGATTTTAACACCAAACATAAAAAATAAACTAAAATCACTTGGTTATTAAAAAATATTTAATAACCACGCAAGTAACATAATTGAGCACTATTTTAAATACGTGCTTTATAAATTTTACACCGTCTTTTAACACTATATTTTTATTTATGTTATTGAGTTGTAATAAATTCTCGCCTACGTGATTCTAAAATAACCATAAGTATAGAAATATCAACCGGCTTAACTCCACCAATCCTTGATGCCTGAGCAACGTTTACAGGTCTTATTTTTGATAATTTATCACGTGATTCCTGCGACATTTGTTCAATAGCCTGATAATCAATATCAGCTGGAATCTTTATTTTTTCCAATTTGCTTGCCTGCTCAATCTGTGATTCTTGTCTGCCAATGTAGCCAGAGTATTTTAATTCTATTTCAACTTGTTCATAAAATTCTCTTGGTAGGTCCAGTAAATTAGTTTCTTCATCTACTTCTTTTAACAGCTGATAAGAAAGTTTAGGTCGTTTTAACAAGTTTGCCAAGCTGGTTGTAATTGATAAATGCTCGCCACTTTGCTCTAAAATTTTATTTACTTCCTCAGCGGGTTTAAGCTTGGCAACATTTAGACGCTGTCTTTCTTTGTGAATTGCAGCCTGCTTGGCATTAAACCTTTGCCATCTTTCCGGTGATATTAATCCAACTTCATAACCAATAGCGGTTAATCTTTCATCTGCATTGTCCTGTCTTAAAATCAGCCTGTATTCAGATCGCGAAGTAAGCATTCTGTATGGTTCATCAATATCCTTTGTAACCAAATCGTCAATCAGCGTACCAATATAAGAACTACTGCGCGATAAAGTAATCATTTCTTTATTGGTTAATAATCGTGATGCGTTAATACCGGCTATTAAGCCTTGTGCTGCTGCTTCTTCATAACCACTTGTACCGTTTATTTGCCCTGCACAAAATAAACCTTCAATGCTCTTTGTCATTAATGTATGGTTTAGCTGCACCGCTGGAACATGATCATATTCAACAGCATATGCAGGTTTTAATATACTGACATTTTCCAGGCCCGGTAAGGATTGTAGCATTTGTACCTGCGCATCAATGGGTAAGCTGGTAGAAAAACCCTGTACATAGGTTTCATAGGTATCTTTGCCTTCCGGCTCTATAAATATATGATGAGAATCCCTATGGGCAAATCTGACAACTTTATCCTCGATAGATGGACAATATCTTGGACCAACACCTTCAATTAAACCACCATATAAAGGCGATTTATCGAGGTTATTCATAATAATTTTATGAGTTTCTTTTGTAGTTCTTGTTAAATAACAAGGCAGCTGGCCTCTAATAGGTCGATTAGGTTCGAAAGAAAAGAAATTTAACTCCTCATCGCCAGGCTGTATATCCATTTTAGTAAAATCTATTGTTCTGGCATCAACTCTTGCAGGAGTGCCTGTTTTAAGTTTTTTTATAGTAAAACCGTACTGGTTTAAGGACTCTGATAAACCGGTTGCAGGAAATTCGCCCATTCTACCGGCAGGAAAAGCCTGCAAGCCGATAAATATTCTACCATTAAGAGAGGTACCGGTTGTTAAAATAACTGCATCTGCTTTATATTCTAAATTTAATTCGTCTTTAATTCCAATTATTTTATTATCTTTAATTAATAATTCTGTTGCAATGCACTGTTTTAAGAAAAGATTATCTTGTTGCTCAAGGACTTTTCTCATGTATTGCATGTATTCTTTTTTGTCTGATTGTGCTCTTAATGCTCTTACCGCAGGCCCTTTGCTGCGATTTAGTATTTTCATCTGGATATAAGTAGCATCGGTGACAATACCCATTACACCGCCTAAAGCATCAATTTCCCTAACCAAGTTAGATTTTGCCGGACCGCCTATTGCAGGATTACAAGGCATTAGCGCTATATTTTCAAGATTTATAGTTGTTAATAAAGTTTTTGCTCCGAGCCTTGCCGCTGCAAGCGCTGCTTCACATCCGGCATGTCCAGCCCCAACTACTATTACATCATATTGCATATATTATGATCTCCAAGAGGGTGTGTTTTATACTATATTCCACTACAACACTTCATTTTTAAATTTATCTATGACATAGCCACAAATTTCCTGTTGTGATTCTCTATCAATATAACGCCAATCAATATCTTTATTTGCGTGAAACCATGTAAGTTGTCTTTTAGCAAAATTACGTGTTTTTTGTTGTGCCAGCTCAATGGCATTATCCAGAGACATCCCAGCATCTAAATAGCTACTTATTTGCTGATAGCCCAAGGTCTTTAACATAGAAATTGTTTTGCCGTATTTTTCTATTAAGAGTTTTACTTCATCAATTAAGCCCATATCGAGCATTATTAGAACTCTTTTATTTATTCTATCATAAAGATAAGCTCTATCTTCCGCTTTTAATCCAATATACATAGCTTCATACGGCGGTGGTGTTTTAGTTTGCAGTTCCGACATTTTTTTGCCGGTTACTTTATATACTTCTAAGGCCCTTGTTATCCTAAAACTATCATTACTATACAATTTTTTTGCTGTCACAGGATCGAGTGCGTATAACTTATCATACAATGCCTGTCTACCATAGATTTCAACAAACTCTTGCATTTTCCTGCGAAATTCCATATCAGGATCTACTTCCGGTATGTCTAAACCTTCTGTAACTGCTTTGGTATAAAAACCCGTACCACCAGCTAGAATAGGAACTTTGCCTCTGGCTAAAATGTCTTTTATACAAATATCTGCATTTCTTTTATATTCACCAACAGTATATGTTTGGGAAGGATCAGCTATATCTATCATATGGTGTTTAACCATGTTCATTTCTTCTGCTGTAGGTTTAGCTGTACCGATATTAAAATCTTTATAAACCAAACGTGAGTCAGCAGATATAATTTCACCGTCAAAAACCCGGGCTAATTTTATAGCTATATCAGTCTTGCCCGTTGCTGTCGGTCCTACTATCGCAATTATTTTCTGTGTGTGTTTCAAAATATACAAATGTTACCATTACTGAATAAACTAAAAGAAATAATAATAGCATTAATTCAAAAAATTGAATTACTAAACTAATAAAATCCGGTAAAGATTCTGTTAATTTTGTTATGTATGCTATTAAGTACAAAAACAAAATAAGTGATAAATGTGTCACTGAATACAAACCTAGTGTTAATAAAGGTCTTTTATAAATAGTCTTTAAGCTATAGAGATACGCGGTTATAGGTCCTTTATTTTGCCCTACTATTGCATATATCCAAAACATAAATAAATATGTAAAAAACGATGTGATAAAGAATATTAATACAGAAAGAAATTGAAATAGTGCGTAAAAATCTTTTTCTGTGTACATATATAATTTATCTTTATTTACTATTAATATATTTAAAAGCTTGGTTAGCTCATCTACACTCATATTTGCTATAGATGACAGCCAAAGATTCATTCCTAGTAGTGCAAATAAAAAATAAAAAACTAAAAATAACCCAAATCCGATCCATAAACCTGCGAATATTTGTATAAAATATTGGCTGACACCCGGAAAAAACTGTTTTAAAAGATTCATTTGCTGTTCTTTGTGGTCTTCTTCTGTTAATTCCTTTTTTGGTAGATTTTTTATTGAAAAATAAAATAAATTATACCAACCTGCCAAAAAAGAACATATAAAACCGCTAACAGATAGCAGCATGAGCATAAAAGGCGCACCTAATTGTATTTGTTGCGCCTCTAGCAACGGATTAAGTACTATTAATAATAAAAATAAAAATATAATTAATGGTTGTACAATTACCAAATTTTTTTTCAAAAGAATAAAAGAATCTTTTAAAACATTTAACAATATCAAGACTGTATCCTTTATCAGTTAAACTTACAATATATATATTTAACCAAATTCCTTCTAAAAACAAGCATTTTTTAAATTATTTGCTTATCATCATCAACTTTTTCATCTAGATGCTATAATAAAATAAGTGTTAGATTATATTATGTTCGAGTATGCAATATTTTTTTCTTTTCGGTTTTAATAAATTGGAAAAAAATAAAAAGGGGAAACATTGTTAGTATTTAGAGAGTACAAAAAGGATTTAATAACATCATCCTGCCTTGCGCTTGGAATGTTTGATGGTGTACATATTGGCCATCAAAAAGTACTTTCAAGTGCAATAAACAAGGCTAAACTATATGGAGCATTATCTACAGTAGTTACTTTTTCAAAACATCCTCAAATTATTACTACCAAAACACCGGCTAAGCTAATTACAAATTTGGAAGAAAGATTGAAATTGTTTGAGAAATTAGGAGTTGATGCTGCTCTTATACTTGATTTTAACGAAGAGTTATCACAGTTAAAGCCTGATAAATATATTGAAGATGTACTGGTTAATTCTTTAAATCCTAAAAATATAAGTATTGGCTATGATCATAGATTTGGAGAACAGAAAAAAGGTAATAACATAATATTGCAAAATTATGGAGATATTCATGACTATGATGTTTCAGTTATTGCACCTGTTAAAATTAATGGCCAAGTTGCCAGTAGTTCAGCTATAAGAAAGTTTATTTCCTGCGGCGATGTAGAGTCTGCAGCAAAATTGCTTAATAGGTCATTTTCAATATATGGCCAAGTTATTCACGGAGAAAAACGTGGTACAGCTTTAGGATTCCCAACTGCTAATATTGCTTTTCCAGATTTTATTATTTCACCAGGATCAGGAGTATATCTTGGTAATGTGAAAGTAAAAAATCAATTCCATCCAGCAGTTATTAATGTAGGATATCGTCCAACATTTGGTGACTTAAACCAAGCCCTGATTGAGGTGCATATATTAGATTTTAATGATTTAATTTATGATGAGCTAATAAACGTATCTTTTATAAAGAAAATAAGAGATGAGAAGCAATTTGCTTCAATCGAAGAGCTGACACAACAAATCGAATTTGATTGTCAATTTGCTACAAAAGAACTGGCAATGCATTAAGTTTGATAATAATCATCACATTTTTTCTTTTAGTATTTGCTTTTTAATAATTTTAAATTAACATCTTTATAAAAATAAGCTAGTATCTGATAAGCATTGTAACCATAATTCGCCAGATAATTAGCCCCATATTGAGACATGCCAACACCGTGACCATTTTTGGGCCTGAATGAATCAAAAGCTTCGACAGATTTTAAAAATGGCATATTTTTAGCCCATACAACTTTAGAATTAATGGTCCGTCCACCTGAGCTGCTATGATAATATGCAGGAATAACTTTTCCTTTATAAACAAGTACTTGACCTTTAGTTTGTATAACAGCGTTATTTGTTTTAGCCGTTTCAGCTGATATACCACCATAAGCTTGGTCATGAGGCGTATCTTTTAAATCATAACCTCTGCTTTTACGTTTACCTATATTTGCTATAGCATAACTACGAGCAGCAATTGCTTGAGCCTTATGAGCCTCTAAATTCCAAGAATTTGGCATTTCAGCAGGTACTACTCCTAATAAATAGCTCTCCAAATCGATATCATTTACCAGTGTGACACCTTTATGAGTATTAAGTATTAAAAATGACCCCCTGTACCATTTGTTTTTTGAAAAGACAAGCCCTCTTTTTAATGTTTTTATTTCTATTTTGCTTGTTTTGAATTTGTATTTTTTGCCTTTACTTATTATGATTATATTGTTGCCACTTTTTTTAATTTTATATGGCAACATTGGCATACCCTTAAGTAAAACTTTTTGTGTATTTCTATCAACAAAAATTCCTTGATTGGAAAAACCCACTGTAAACTCATTAGCATTATCAATTAAGCCTATTTTTAAGGCTTGAGCAAGTGGAATATTGATAAAAAATGATAGAAATAAATTTAAAATGATAATTATTTTCATAAAATTTTTCATAACAATATTTTGCATTCATTTTTAAAGTAATACAACCTACAAATGTTTTATTTAATGTACTTAATAATAAGTTTATTTTTTGAAAATTTAGATAATGATAAATTTAGAGTGTATATTCTTAGTTATTCAGATTGGTTTGTCTCGCAAGGTGTTTGACTATCGAGTTCACACAACATATCTATTATTTCTAAGGCAATATCTTGCTGTGTATTAATCGGAGAGAGACGTAAATATTCCATTGCCGAGGAAAGTTTTTTATCATAATCATACCACCTGCGCTTGAACACTTTTAATAAATTTTGCGAAAAGTTCGTTTTATTTACTGTTGTTGCTTCAAGCTTATCAAGAATATATTCAGCCACTTTTATTTGATTATTTTTGCCAGTATTACGCAAAATACTTATTGCCATACTAACAGTAGGATCTTTGTCATACCATCTATTTTTATTTTCTGATTCTGTCATTTTGGCATCCTTGATCTTAGATTATATTAAATACCCTATATATATTTAGAATACTTTATTTATTAGTTCTGTGCAATACTTTAAAAAAATTTATACTAAATTATTCATATTTAATGCTCTTTAAGCAATTCTCAAAACCGATTTGTTTTTATAATATTAAGACAACTAGAGAGAAAATGTTTTACGAAGAGAACTTATAGACTTATAAAAACTAATATATAACTAATTCTGTGGAAATCAGAATTAAATTGTAAATTAATAATATTTATATATATTCGATATGAAGTTATAATTAATCCTACTTATAATACAGACTAAAATCAAACTCATTATTCCAACTTATTTTACGCAGGTACAAGAGCTGCTAGACTTATAGAGGAGTGTTAACAGCCAAGTAGCTGTATTTTTTTGAAAAAAATACAAATTTGAATCAAAATTACATCTATTGGTTTATGATGGATTAAACCTGTCGGTTAATGTAATCCTTGTTAAAAAATATTATCATTTATTTATAAATAAACAAACAAGGAGATCATTATGAAAACTTATGATTTAGATCAAAATAAAGTTGTTGAAGAAAATCAACCTGATAGTAATGTTATTTTTTTAGAAGAAATAAAAAGAATTAATGAAAATTTAAAAATGTTATATGATTTATTTAGCCAAAATTTAGAAAACAGCGAGAGTCTCAATCGAACAAGTCATTATTTAGGTGCTAAAATGAATAGTTATTCCGGCTATAAAGTTTCAAACTTTCATCAATAGGTTTTTGTTTCATAGTATAGCTCTTTTCACCAAGCATACTAATTATTCAGGGAAAGTACTCTGCCCCTTTGATTTAAAAATGTAAAGTTACTCAAATATTTTATAGCAATATAATCTTTTTTAAATAATAATAAAATATAAATGCTAATAATATTTTTGTATCTACAAATATATGTAAATTATTATTAATAATTTAGCTAGTATTCTATCAAGTTTTTTTGTTTAGGTGTTTTAATTAATTGGATATAAAATTAACCTGAATTTAACTGAGAAAAGAATAATTAGCATAAATGCCGGAGGTAAAATAAGACAATGCCTGTTGCCCCAAACAGCTCTCTAAAATTAAATATCAGGCAGCCAAATATGTTTCATAGTCAAAACAAGCAAAGTAACAGAAATATCAGCTTCACTGCTGCGAGTTCGGTGTATGGCGATGACATTGAAGACATCATGAGTATATCCAGTGATGATGACAAAAGCTCTGTTGAACTGCCAAGTGACTACAGCAAATATAGTACAGGTGTTGATAAGATACGTAGCGAAATTAAGTCTAAATCTGGCACGTCAAAAATACTTTTGGAGGTGTCTTTAACTGCACTGGTAGCAGCTACGACTATATTAGGAATAAAAAAAGGAATGGATGCATCTCAGAATGTAATAAAAAAAGTGACTGACCAAGGTAAAAACATTGTAACAAGCGATCCGGTTAGAACTTTCTTTTCTGCAATAAAGAATTTTTCGCAAAGTACTTTTAATAAGCTTGATACTGGTTTAAATAATCAGTCACAAAAATCAAAATCATTTATTGTTAAATCAGGTGTGAATGTATTCAATAAGTTTAAAAATGGTATTGGTGATTTATATGATGGAGCATCCAAGATTTTTAAAGGTGCTAAAAATATTAAAAGCGTACAAAAAATAGCAAAATTTTTATTTATAGAAGGGCCCAAAATAGCAGCAAGTGCTTGTATTGGTACATTTCTCACGCTTACTGCTATAGAAAATATCATCGATCCATTTATGGATAAAATGTTTGACAAGAAAACAACTAAAGAAACATCCTCAGCTGATGAAAAAAATGATAAAAAAGAGTAAAAACATACAACAAATAACACTAGTATATTTGAACTACTTTAAAAAGGCTAGAAAGATTGAAATAAGAAAAAAAAATGATTTTATTTATATCTAAAAAGACAATGAAAAAATATAACGTTTGTTTTATTATAAATAATGAAACAAATAAACTTAATACAACCTTAGATCCAACTCACGACTGATGTGTGTTGGTTTTTATTTTGTTTATTTTAAGTAAAGAGAATAACTAACGAGGAATGACCAATGAATGTTGCGGGTAATAACTTCAACACCAAAAAAGTAAATTTTAAAGGCAGTAGCCCTAGTGATTACATGAAAGATAGAGCCGATCAATTGGGTAAGACATTTGGCAATTTTGTAAAGAATACAAATAGAGACAACTCTATCGAAAAAGATAGAATGTATTATACCCTTGGTGCTGTTGGAGGTGGTGCACTTGCAACTTCAGAAATGGTTATCAATAGTCCGAAATTTACTCGCAATGCAAAGGGTGCCCTGAAAAGCAAAATCACTACATTTAGTAATATAGACTTGACTTTTGGTAGGGCAACAGAAAAATTTGCAAAGAAATTCCCTAAAAGTTGGCAAGGGGGAGTAAAGCGCATTTCAATGGGTTGTAAAAACCTTTTATTTAAAAGCGCAGCAGTTGGAGCGGTTATAGTTTTTGCAGCTAATTTATTTTTAATACTAACAAACGCATTTGCTAAAAAAGCAATATAACTCTATAATAAATAGAGGTATATTAAATTAAATAGCTTATTGCTTCTTTCACAATAATATTTTACCGTTTTCATAAATTAATTTATCGTCGCCGTAAATCTTACCGCCATTTTTCATATTTTTGATAATATCCCAGTGCAGGCCTGATTGATTTTTACCACCTGTTTCGGGATAAGAAGCCCCAAGAGCCAGATGAATTGATCCGCCAATTTTTTCGTCGAATAAAATATCGCCAGTTATTTCTTGAATCATATCGTTTGTGCCTATTGCAAATTCGCCTAAGAATCTAGCACCTTCGTCCTGATTTATCATGTTTAAAAAGAAATCTTTGCCTTTTTCTGCTGAAGCATGTACCACTTTGCCTTTTTCAAGTTTAACATGAATTCCGTTGGCTTCGTTCCCTCTGTAAATTGCAGGGAAATCAAAATATATTTCACCTTCGGCTGAATTCTCTACAGGAGATGTGAAGATTTCGCCATCAGGGAAGTTAAATGTACCCTGGCAATTAACCCACGTTCTGCCTTTGGTGGATAGTGTTAAATCTGTTTTTTCGCCTACAATACGGAATTTTTCCATTTTATTTAGTTTATCGACGTATTTTTGTTGTTGCTCACCTATTTCTTTCCACTTTGCGCAGGGGTCATCTAAATTCAGGTAACAAGCGTTAATTAAAAACTCTTGATATTCTTCCAGAGACATTTTACCTTCTTGCGCTAGTGCGTTTGTGGGGTAATTACATATTACCCAATTTAGGTTGCCGTCTGCTGACCTTTGAAGTAGCTTGTTTGAAAGCTCCTTTGTTGCAGATGATCTTTTAGCTTGCTTTTTGGGATCTGATTTTGCAAGACTTTTTACGTTAGTTGGAGCATGTATTGATATCATTTTATCTGCTTTTTCGTATTCCAGCTTAATAAAAGGGTCAAGGTGCTCTAGTTGCTTGTCGGTGGCCAGTTTTATATAGGCTTCGCCTGCACCTTCGAGTATAACCCTTGGTATAGGATAAGCGCCTTTTTTTAAAACTTCCTTATAAACAGCTAACATCAAAGGTTGGGCCTGCGCTTCGCCTTTGATCATAACATGATCACCTTCTTGAACGCCAACTGAGTATTCTACCAGTACTTTTGCATACTTAGCCCATATATCTTGCATTTTATTCTCCTCTAATTTATGCCGTAATTCCCTCTAAATTTATTTATTTTTTTTGGATTGTCTTGTAATTATTTAATTTTATCATAGCCATATTATAGTTAAAGTAATTACCACTATATGTTAGATTTTTTTGCTTAAACTGGCAACTTACCTTAAATCTTCAATTTTTCCATTATACCTATTTTACTGTTTGTCATTTCTATCAGAATTTGCTTTTATATCAGACTTAGAGTTATTGGCATTTACCAAGGTTATATGCTTGCTCTCACTTTCTTTAGATATTTCTGATCCTTGAAAGGATACATCCTTGTTTTGGTCAATGTATCTACACTTTTAAAATTATTTAAATCGCTTGGCTTTTGATTGTTAATATTATATTTTTTTTATACCAATTATTGCTAATTTGCGTGATTAACATACTTTATTCTTACCTTTTTTTAGTTTTCTAAAATCAAATATAAAATAATATTGGCTTGCTTCTATTTCCTCAGCTTGAGAATTATTGTACATTTCTACACAAGCAGATTTTACATTTATGGCTTTGGAATTATCTTTTAAAATTGCAGCAAAATGTTGATTATCTAGAATCGGAAAATTCTTTATTTATCTATTTGCTTAAACAATATTGCAGATAATGTAAGAAAATTTACCTGAGCCTTGTGGGTTAATTTCATCAACAAAATTAAAATTTATAGCAGAGTTGAACTGCATAGCACTTTTAATTTCGTGCTCTAAAGTGCCGACTTCATTTAACGAGGGCAGGTGATTGCACAGTATTTTGATATCAAGGCTTTCACAGTTATTTTGAATAACCTGAAACTTTTGCACCCAATTTTTAAAATAAAATATATGTGTAATTAACTCCCCGTCAATCAACTTACCTGATGGAGCGCGAAGAAACTCATTCTCTCTACCACTTAATTTTGTTAAGACAGGATAACCAAATCTTGATGAATTTAGTATTCCCCGATCAGCGATTTGATACCTAATCAATGGCATAGAAAAATTGGATAATAAAGTAACAATTATATTACCTTCAGTACCTTCCTTGCAAGGGTTACCAAGGTCGTCAACAATTTCAATATGCACATGATTTTGAGCTATTTTTAAATCTTTATGCTGTAATGTAGAGCAGGCAATGTTACCAACCTCTCTACTGCCGTAACGATTTATTATTTTGCATTTAAAAGCTTTTGAAAGCTCATTTTCAGTAAAATTATATAAAGTGCCGGCTGTACTCATAACCAGAGGAACAGGAGCGATATTTATGTTGTTTTTATTTATATATTGCGCAATTTCATATAATGAATGCACATAGCCAACTATTAGCTTTGGTTTTATCTTATTTATTACATTAATATGATTTTTTATAATTTTTTCTGTTAGATAAAAAGAATTAAGGAAATGACAATTTTTTAAATAATTTAAAAGCTTTGCCTTGTAACCTATTGAACCTTTTAAAATATCTCTTTCGCTGCCCCATATTTTTATTAGCGGCTCTGCAAAGTTATAACCTATTTCTTGTTTTTGCTTATAAGTAGTTAGCCTAAAGTTTTTTCGGTATTCGGTATCCTGAACAAGTTTGACAGGCTCACCGGTTGTACCGCCTGAAGTATTTATATAGGTTTGTCTATTATAAATATCATCACAGTGAAGATCACTAAAGTTATTTCTTATTATATCTTTTGTTAGAATAGGTAGTTCTGCTAATTTGCAACCTTTAAATTCTCTATAATACTCAACATTATTAAATGCATGGTCCAGTATTTCATCAATTGTGTATTTTTTGTGAGTATTTGGCAGGTATAATTCCTTATAAGCCGCACGGAAGTGTTTAATCATTTTTTTTATTTCTTTATTTTTTATGTTTTTTTATTTTATAAAATATAATAAAAATATAAATAAAATCAAAAATAGCACTAACTATAGAAAACAAATGTAAAAATATTTGATAAGAGTTAGTTGTTTTTAAACTCGGTAATTAAACTTGAACACATTTATAATACTCATTAAACCAGGTTGCAAATTTTTCAAGTCCTTGCTCTATTTGTGTTTGAGGATTATAATTTAATAATTCTTTTGCCTTTGATATATCTGCATAAGTAATAGGCACATCGCCGGGCTGCAAGGGTTTTCTTTCGATAATTGCCTTTTTGCCAATATTTTGTTCGATTAGTTCAATTAAATAATTAAGCTTAACAGTTCTTGATTCACCCAGATTAAGTATTTCGTATTTGCTTTGATCATAGTTTATAGCTGCTATCACACCCTGTATAATATCATCTATGTATGTATAATCACGTTTTGTATTTCCATCACCAAATACGGGTATGGGTTTGTTATCATTTATGAGCTTTGCAAACTTATGTATAGCAAGGTCAGGCCTTTGTCCTGGACCGTAAACAGTAAAAAATCTTAGGCATGTTATTGATATATTATATAAATGACTGTATGTATAACAAATTTGTTCACCTGAAGCTTTTGTTACTGCATAAGGAGAGATAGGCTTATTTATTTTCATTTCTTCATTAAAAGGTCCATCTTTTCTGGAGCCGTAAACAGAGCTTGAAGATGCAAAGGTAAACTTTTTAATATTTTTTAAGTTAGCTAATTCTAATAAATTTATTGTGCCTGTAATATTTGTTTCCGTGTATAATCTGGGATGCTCAAGAGAAGGTCTCACCCCAGCTCTAGCGGCTAAATGGACTATTTGATCAATTTTATTTTCTTCAAAAATTTTACTTAAAGATGCATAATCTGCTATATCAGCTTCATAGAGTTTATAGTTTGTGTATTCTAAATGCCTACTTATGTTATTTTTTTTTATTTGAGGATCATAAAAATTATTAAAATTGTCAACACAAATAATATTAGCTTCGTTTATTAATTTATTTACCAAGTGACTACCAATAAAACCTGCCCCACCTGTAATTAAATATGTTTTCTTCATTACCTTCCCTTTATGCCGCTTAAATCAATAATTTTACTTATTGTGTATAAGTATTTTTCAGATAACTGTAGAATTGTTATTGTAATATTAAAAGAGTTTTGGTTTAATTAAACTTATTGTATTAAATAAATCTTAATAATTAAAGACTTTTTGATATTTTTTTTAAATTTATCAAGTTAAAATAATTGATAATCTACTGTTATTGAATGATAATAGATATAAAAGTAATGATTAATTTTAAAAATTAATAATATTACTAATTTTATAATTTTTAGTTTTAAATAAAATTTAAATTATTCGTAATTTATTATAGATAGCAGGTGGAGGAAACAATGAAACTATTAGTTACAGGCGGAGCAGGATTTATAGGCAGTTGCTTTGTAAGGCATATTTTAAATAAATACCCTGATTATAAAGTTATAAATTTGGATATTCTTACTTACGCAGGCAATCTTGATAACTTAAAAGATGTTGAAGGCAACTCTAACTATAAATTTGTGCAAGGTGATATCTGCGATAAAAATATAGTAATGGATTTGATGTCTCAGGTGGACTGCTGTGTTAACTTTGCTGCAGAAAGTCATGTTGACAGAAGTATTACAGGACCGGAAGTATTTGTTGATACCAATGTAAAGGGTACTTTAAACCTTTTGGAAGCAGCAAGACAGTTTAATATCCATAGATATTTACAAGTTTCTACAGATGAAGTTTACGGCACATTAGGTAAAACCGGTTATTTTACTGAAACAACTCCGCTTGCTCCTAATAGTCCATACTCAGCAAGTAAAGCATCAGCTGACATGTTAGTTAGAGCATATTATGAAACCTTTAACTTACCGGTATTAACAACAAGATGTTCAAATAATTACGGGCCATATCAGTTTCCTGAAAAACTATTGCCGCTATTTATTAATAATTTATTGCAAAATAAGCAGGTGCCTGTATATGGTGACGGACTGAATGTAAGAGATTGGCTTTATGTTTATGATCATTGCTCAGCTATTGATGTAGTTTTACACAAAGGTAAGGTTGGTGACATATATAACATTGGCGGTAACAACGAAAAAACCAATATTGAAATAACAAAATTATTATTAAAAGAACTTAAAAAGCCAGAATCTTTAATAAAATATGTAGAAGATCGATTGGGTCATGACCACAGATACGCTATAGACAGCTCAAAAATGCAAAACGAACTCGGTTGGCAGCCTTCAGTTACATTTGAGCAGGGTATTCAGTTGACAATTAATTGGTACCTTGATAACCAAAAATGGATGCAAAACATACAAAACAGAAAGGAGCTCCAGGTTTAATGAAAGTTTTACTAACCGGGGCCAATGGGATGCTCGGTCAAGATATGGCTAAATTATTTAGAGAAAAAGGCTATGAACTAATTTTAACTGATATTCATAATCTTGATATAACAGATAAAAATGCTGTAGCAGCAACAATATCAAAAGATAAACCAAACATAGTGGTACATTGTGCTGCATATACAAATGTAGACGGTGCGGAATCTGACAAAGCAACAGCCTTTAAGATAAATGGTACGGGTTCTGAAAACTTGTCTAGCGCTGCTGCTGAAAATAATATTCCTATTGTGTATATAAGTACAGATTATGTATTTGACGGTACGAAGAATTCTCCATATCAACCGAATGACAAAGTTGCTCCTATAAACGTCTATGGTGATTCCAAGCTTGCTGGTGAAATTGCGGTCAAAAAACACAATCCCAGTCACTATATATGCAGGACCAGTTGGTTATATGGTCATCAGGGCAAAAATTTTGTAGAAACAATGATTCAGCTTGGTTCATCTAAAGATGAGTTAAAAGTTGTTGATGATCAAGTTGGTTGTCCTACTTGGACAGTTGACTTGGCTAAAGCTGTATTGTATTTGATTGAAAATAAAATGCAGTACGGTGTTTATCATACTTGCGGCGGTGGTAGTACCAGCTGGTATGGTTTTGCTAAAAAAATATTTGAGTTAGAGAAGATAAATATAAATCTTATGCCTTGTAATACAGATGAATTTCCGAGACCTGCAAACAGACCAAGATATTCAATTATGGATAATCAAAACTTATGCCGGGATTGGGTAAAAGCATTGGAAGGCTATTTAAGTTTAAGAAAAGAGGTAATAACAACATGAAGGGTATAATATTAGCGGGTGGTAGTGGCACAAGACTTTATCCTATTACAAAATCTGTATCAAAGCAGTTATTGCCGATATATGACAAGCCTATGATTTATTATCCGTTGTCTGTGTTAATGTTGGCAGGCATTCGTGATATTTTGATTATATCTACACCGCAGGATACGCCGAGATTTGAGCAGTTACTTGGTAGTGGTAATGAGCTTGGTGTTAATATAAGCTATGCAGTGCAGCCTTCACCTGACGGATTAGCTCAAGCTTTCATTATTGGCGAAGAATTTATCGGTTACTCTAAGAATGTTGCTCTGGTGTTAGGTGATAATATATTTTACGGTATGGGTTTTTCTGATATGCTGCAGCGTTCAATCCAAAGGCCGAAGGGCGCTACTGTATTTGGTTATCCTGTAAGAGATCCTGAGCGCTTTGGTGTTGTTGACTTTGATAAAACCGGTAAAGCTTTATCTATTGAGGAAAAACCGGGTAATCCTAAATCTAACTACGCTGTAACCGGATTGTATTTTTACGATAATAAAGTCGTCGAATATGCTAAAAACCTCAAGCCTTCACCCCGTGGCGAGTTAGAAATCACAGATTTAAATAACTTATACTTGCAAGATAATGAGCTAAATGTTGAGCTGCTGGGTAGAGGTTTTGCCTGGTTAGATACCGGGACTCACGAGGCCTTGATGCAAGCTTCGCATTATATTGAAACTATTGAAAACAATCAAGGTGTTAAAGTAGCCTGTGTTGAAGAAGTTGCTTATAATATGGGTTACATCGATAAAGAACAACTTGTTAAATTAGCTCAGCCGCTTGTAAAAAATGGTTATGGCCAGTACCTATTAACCCTAGAATAGGGTGGGTGGCAGGTGCCTAAGGCACATTCATTACTCACCTTGAGTCATTGATGGGCTTAAGGTGTACACTTTGATTATAGCTTTCTTTCAGCGTTGCTGATGGACTTTGACTAGCACTTTTCATGCGAAAAATTGACGTATAAAAAAAATAGCAACGATAAACTCCCCTTTGCCTAGCAAAAGTCTATCATTGCAGTCAAAAATATTTAATTTTTAAGTCAAAGTCCTCTAATAATGCGGCTTTTTCTTGTTTAATTCTTCCTTCTTACTATTATTTATGTTTATTATATTAATATTTTTCGCATTATTTTCATTGCTAAAAGTATCTTCTTTAATAATA
>JANQLL010000150.1 GCA_028280605.1 Candidatus Gastranaerophilales bacterium | reverse complement strand
GGAGAAGAAGGCACCAAGCAAAATCCAAGTTTTATCATTACAAAAAAAGAAATGTCTTACATTTATTGCATTTTTAACAACTTACGGCTGTAGTACTAGAGAGCCCAGCGCTATAAATGATAACATTTTTACATCATGATTATCATCATTAATGCCGGCTTCAAGCCAATTTAATATGTTATTTTGCAAATTCTCATCTTTAGTATTAGCCGCTAAAGTACCAAGTGCAATAAATGAAAGTTCTTTTATATCTTCATCTACAGCATTAACACCTTCAGCTCTGGTAGTAAGAAGATTAAATATTTCATTTTGTCGCTCAACACTAACATTAGCGCCTAAATATCCCAAGGCTTCATACGCATTTGCTTTTACTACAGCTGAACTTGGGTCGTTAATACCCATATTGTAAGCAGTAAGATCAGTGTATAACTCATTTTTTTGATCAGTACTAATATGACCTACTATATTTTTCATGCTATCAATTGCTGTAAGTCTTATATCTTCAATTGGATCGGTAAATCCTTGTTTAAGAGAAGCAAAGATTTCATTTTTAAATTTAGCTTGAGGATTACCTCCTAATGCTGCCAATGCTTGCAATGATAAAATTTTTATAAATTTATTTTCACTATTGATAAAGTTTCCTTCTGAGATCAAAAGATTAAACATCTTACTTTGCAAGGCTTCATTAGCATTAGCACCTAACTTACCCAGGGAAAAAAATGCTTTTGGTTTTACCTTATTATCTGCGTCATTAACACCTTTACCTTCCGCAGTAAGACTACTAAATATTTTCTCTTGTAACTCAGCATTAACGTTAGCGCTTGATCCAATATTACCTAAGGCTTCAACTGAAGAAATTCTTACATCTCTATCAATGTCATTAATGCCTTTTTCTTCCGCAGTAAGATTATTAAATATTTTCTCTTGTTGTCCAATATTAACATTAGCGCTTGATCCAATATTACTTAGGGCTTCAATTGAAGAAACTCTTACATTAGCATCCTCATCATTAATGCCTTTTTCTGGAGCAATAAATAAATCAACTATATCATTTTGTCTACCACCACTAACTTTTGATCCAATACCTCCCAGAGCCAAAGACACTCCTGCCCTGACTCTTGAATCACTATGGTTGCAAAACAGATCTTCTAGTCCACTATAGATTGCATCCTGTAGCCTTTCAGACTCATCACTCTTTATTATATCTGCTGCTACATACATTCTTGCCATATTCATAGGATTTAAAGATAGTTCTTTAGCGTTAATTTCTTCAACAACATCCTGCCCCAGTATGCTACTCGTCTCATGACCAAACAAACCACCATAAACTTGACCTTTAAAATTAACTAAATATTTATTAAAATCTGCGTTTTGTTTAAAAAAATCACTCCCGGATATTTTTTGTTTATCAGCCTGTACAGGGACCTTGCCCTTGTTGGCATTCTTTTTTAAGCTATAAGGATTATTATACAACTTAGTAATAAGCATTCGCTTAACTCCCTTCTTTTACTATGTTTCCTTTTTACCTTCCAGTATTAATAAAAAGTTTTTAAAAATATTCCACTTTAATATTTATACTAATTAATAAAAATATAATTACAATAATTCGGAAAGAAAATATTTTATTTTTGGTAGTGGTCTGAAACAAAGTGAAAAATAAAACGTCATAAATATCATTCCAAAAAATGAGGAATGATATAGCGAAAAATTGCCTACGAT
>JANQLL010000145.1 GCA_028280605.1 Candidatus Gastranaerophilales bacterium | reverse complement strand
AAGAAACACGCAGCACATGACCATAGAGCCAATGAAATTTTAACAAGTGGGATAATTGAATATGTGAAAAATATTTCCGTAATAAAGGCATTTCATCTTTTAGGTAAGCACAAGCGTTCAAACGATGCATTTTTAGAAAGAAAAAGGGTTGATATAGATGGTGAAAAAGTCAACATCCCTTCTCTGCTTGGATCAATGAGCATAATGGCAGTTAGCACAGGAGGAATGATTTACTATGTTTTAACTCAATATCAGAGTTTGCCACTTTACACTATTATAACGTTGTCGATAATGTCGATGTATGTTTATGCAGGGCTTACGACTATTATTTTATCTGTCGGATCTATAATAAAAGCCTGGGATACCTTGAATAACATAGAAAAACTTTATGATGAAAAAACTCTTTTAACTCGTGACGACAAAAAACCAAATGGCTTTGACATTGAATTTAATAATGTTGAGTTTGCTTATGAAAAAAACAATGTTATCGATAATATAAGCTTTACATTAAATGAAAACACTATGAATGCTTTAGTGGGACTTTCGGGTAGTGGTAAATCTACTCTTGTCAATTTGATACCACGTTTCTTTGAGATTCAAAAAGGTAGTATACGCATTGGTGGTATTGACATTCGAGATATGTCGCAAGAAACTCTTTATAGCTGTATCTCTATGGTTTTTCAAAATGTTTATTTGTTTAATGACACAATATATAATAATATCGCATTTGGCAATCAAGATGCAACAAAAGAACAGGTAATACAAGCAAGTAAAAAAGCAAAGTGTTACGACTTTATCACAGCATTACCTGAGGGGTTTGACACAATAATAGGAGAGGCAGGATTAAATCTTTCCGGCGGAGAAAGGCAAAGAATTTCTATTGCCCGTGCGATTTTAAAAGATTCACCTATAATTTTGCTTGATGAAGCTACGGCCTCTGTAGACGCAGATAATGAGCGAGATATCCAGCTTGCAATAAATGAACTTGTTAAAGAGAAAACTATTTTGGTAATAGCCCATAAGTTGGCCTGTGTGAAAAATGCCGATAAAATATTAGTTATAGATAAAGGAAAATTAGTTGCACAGGGTACACATGAGGATCTCATTAAAGAAGAAGGGCTTTATAAAACACTTTGCCAAAAGCGTGCTGAAAGCAAAGCGTGGATAATAGAGAGTAATATCTAATTAGAGTTGATATTAAAAAACACTCCCGAAATATAGAAGATGAAAGAGTATATTTTGTTTTAGGTGTATACCTTTTAATTATCCCCCTACCTTTCTTTAAAAGATGTAACATTTGCACCCTTTAATTAAAAAGTGAAAAGAGTGTTGTTTAAGAAGCTGATTTTTATTAGCTTCTTTTATTGGTGCGCCCAGCATGGGCGCTTGCTTGTCGGTGGAAGTCTGATGCAGAGGCTGGTAGTGCCAACTGTTAGCTTAAGACAAGGGTGTTCATCGTGAAGTGGAGTCTGAAGGAAGTAGGCGGCAAAGCATTGAACTGAGGTACACGAATCACATTCGAGACTCAAATAAGTGGATGAGGTTTCCAAACAAACCAAAGTCCAATAACTACCCGAAACTTATTGAGTAAATGTGGCGGTTACATGATGCGAAAGTAAGCGTTCTTACCTGGAGAGGTCTCATGGACATGTGGAGATGAATTTAGAAGCATGGTTGAAACAAAAGGGGTCACTCCAAACCGTCCCCTCTTGTATATAAAGATTTAGCTGCATCAGCTATTTTAAGATTACCTTCAATAACCATTGAAATAATTTTAAATCTATTTAGTTGTTTTTGAATTATTAGATAACGCACCTCTATATGCATAGTTTTATTTTAACTACTAAAGGTGACATTATCACAAACTAATCATAAAGTATCAAAAATTTTGTTGACAAATAAAGTGGGATTTAATACAATGTCAATGATAATCATTTTCAATTAAAAACAAAATAAGAACTACTTTTCAGTAATAATTAGTTTATATATAAACAAAGAAAGCTTTGTAACATTAAACTGGCCGTGATATTGTAGTGTAGTTAGTAATTGTTATAATTTAGAGCATGTAAATATGTAAAGTAATTAGTTGAGTTACAAATTTTTAAAAATTTACTTGACAAGTTTAAAACAAGGTAGTTATAATGATAATCAGTTCTAGTTAAGGACAAAGGAGGAACTATTTTGAAAACAACACATTATTTTATTAAAAACAAAGGGATAATAGGGCTTGTAGCTATCATGATTTTAGGTATTTTTTTAACAGCCTGCGGGCCCAAGGTAGAAAGCAATAGTGATCGTGTTGAGAAAGAGGGTACCCCTAATTACAGAATCATCGAAGATATGTGGGGAAGAGAAGTTAAAGTAAAAGACGATGTAAAAACTGCCGTTATTATGGAATGGGAAGGACTTG
>JANQLL010000103.1 GCA_028280605.1 Candidatus Gastranaerophilales bacterium | reverse complement strand
TTTTATTTTTGGTAGTGGTCTGAAACAAAGTGAAAAATAAAACGTCATAAATATCATTCCAAAAAATGAGGAATGATATAGCGAAAAATTGCCTACGATAGAAGAAACGCTTATCAAAGTAAAGGATGACATCCTTGAATTAGATAAAGAATGGTCTTTTGTAAAAAAGAAGATTGATAAAAGATCGTTATGGCTCGCAATGTCTCGAAAAACAAGGCAAATTGTTGCTTATTTTATTGGAGACAGAACTGAAAAAAGCTGTAAAAGCTTTAGGAAAGAATTCCTGAACGAGATAAGAAACATTTAAATTCAATTAGGGTAAATTTAATCACTTTGGCTTATAAATATATCTTATTATAAGAGTTAGAAATAACACTTAATAACACACCTTGACCTGACTTGATTTTATTTGCGCATTTTGAGGATTTTTTAGGTTAAAGCCTTTTCGACTGTTACCTCTTGGCTTTTATATTTTACCGCACATCCACCTACGCTTAAAATTAATTTTTTGCACTATACTACTCATTTTTTCATATAGCTAATAAAATTATACTGGTACTCAATTAAATTTCAGATTTCTCTTTTCAGAAAATAGTTTATTTTATTAGCTTTTACATAATTGAGGAACCTGAAAAGTATTTTTGAGTTAGTATAGCTTTAAATTATAGTTAAAAAATCTGAAAAATATTTTAGTTTTTACTCGTTAATAATTAATTTTTAGCTGGATTGCCCTTTAAATTTTATTGCTGACTATTGATTTAAACTACTCTTTTTAGAGTTATAGATAATTTTATTAGCTTTAATAAAAATTTATTGAATCTAAAAAATATATTTGAATCTTTAATTTAGTTTTATAATTTTCTCTTATTTTGTTACTCTAGCTGGACTGCCTGTTAACTTATTCATTTTATTGTATATTTAAGTTTTATTGCCGACTATTCTTTTCTTTCTTATACTGCTCATCAATTTAATTTCAGATTACTCTTTAGTTAGAATGAGCTTATAAATTGAATAATATGAAAAATATTTTAGAAGTTAGTATAAGAATTTGCTTGAGGAGCTTCTTTGTTTAATTGCGCACACAGCACAAGCCAAATTTGTATATATTGTTAAATAAAGAAACTCCTCGATTATAATCTTTTTGATAGAGTTAAAAATCTTTTTCATTTATACCTATTCTACTGATACTACTACTTACTTAAATACTAATTACAATTAAGAGTTAGGAATCATCATCATAAACATTGAACTATTTTGATTATTGTTATTATTATTGTTTTGACAAGTATTGCCACCACCTAAGAATTGTTTAATAATATTTTGCATAAATTGTTGCATTGGGTTTTGTTTTTTATTTTTCTTGCCCATTAGCTTTTTAGCTGCGTCCATTAATTGTTGCATTGGATTCTTGTCTTTACCTTTATTACAGCTGCCACCATTGCAGCCACCGCCACCATTGCTATTGCATTGTTTATTTTTATTGTTTTGATTCTTACCTAAAATTTGGTTTACGATATCTTGAATCATTTTTTGTAATGGATTTTGATTTTGATTATTTTGACACTCATTATTTTGACCATTTTGACCAGGCATAAACATACACATACCATTCTCGTTACCAAATGCGAATAGAGGACTGGAACCGCCGCCATTCATATTGAAACAAGTACCACCGTTGCAATTATTGTTAAAATTGTTCATTGGTAAAGCCATTAATAACATATTATTGTTCATAGATAAAACCTCCAAATATATAATAAAAGAAACACTCTAATTAAATTCAAATAAGGTAAGTTTAAATTAATTTAGCTCATTACTTTAATATATTTATTTAACTGGATAAAAAAACTTTTTAATACTTTAATATACCTACTTATATATATCTAAAATTCTCTAGTTTTTATAAACTTGCGTTCATTTCGAACTTAAGTCATATTTCAAACTTTTTTACTGGGTAAGGAATTATTTTTTACTACTTCAGACATGTAACCTACTTATTATAATAAAAACAAAACATTTTTAAAAATTGCTACTTTTTAATTCTTTTTATTGGGCAAGGAACTCTTTTAATTTTCTACTTTTTATATGTAACCTACTTATCTTATTAAAAACAAATTTTCTTTAAAAATTGCTCTTTAAAATGAAAAAAAAAAGTTAAAAATCTAAAAAGTTAAATCAAAACTTAGCCTGTTATTATACTGCTCATCAATTCAATTTCAGACTACTCTTTTCAGAGAGTAATTTGTTTTATTAACTTTAACTCGCTTTAATTCTGAAAAATATTTTAGATGGAGTATATTATTTAGAGCTGCCGAGCAGGAGCATTGCTAACATATTGCTATTATTTTGCTGATTACAATTGCATTGACCTTGATTAGTATTTCCAGCAAATAAACTATCAAGATTACCTTGACCAAGTGCAAAAGAACCATCTGCCCCCATTGCCATGAAGCAACCTTGATTTCCTTGACCAGCTTGACTATTTTGACCACCCATGACCGCCATTCCTCCCATGTCACCCAGCATACCTAAGCAACTGAATAATTTTGCAAAGTTGCCCAGCATTTGCATAAAATTATTGCCTTGACCTTTTGAGCCTTTTTGGTTACCTGAGCCACTTTGACTTTTTGAATTAGCCCAGCTCGCACTAAAACTGCCGGAACTACTACGACTGCCACTACGGCTACCACTACGGCTGCCGCCTCTACAGCCTCCTCGCACACCACCGCGACTACCGCCTCGAGAACTACCACTGCTTGAACTGGACCAGCTGGCGCTAAAGCTGCCGGAACTGCTTGAGCTTGAAGAAGAATTACCGCGACTGGTGCCACCAGAATTATTACCACCACCGCTTTGACCAGAACCAAAGTTAAAATTATTAACTTGAACATTTATAGACATAGATATACCTCCAAATGCGTAATTATAGAAATACTCAATGCGAATTCAATTTATGATAAATGTAAGTTGAAATTTTTAAATA
This sequence comes from Candidatus Gastranaerophilales bacterium, assembly GCA_028280605.1. Classification (GTDB taxonomy): domain Bacteria; phylum Cyanobacteriota; class Vampirovibrionia; order Gastranaerophilales; family JANQFW01; genus JANQFW01. The sequence continues at coordinate 47,493 of JANQLL010000103.1, read as the reverse complement.
TTAAAATTTTATTATCTAAAATATAAATAACATGTATTATTTATACAGATATCTCAAACTACTCTTTAGCACTTATATTTTTAACCTTAGTATATATACTGCTCATCAATTAAATTTCAGATTACTCTTTTCTGAGAGTAATTTGTTTTATTAACTTTAACTCGATTAAAGAGTCTGAAAAGTATTTTATTAAATAATATAAATAGATTAAAATAAATTATGAATAATTCTTAAAAGGGCTTAAATATTTTATGGTTAATATTCAACTAATAACAAAATATTTTTTGCATCATTAGTTAAAATTTAATATCATACAAATAGATTTTAATTTTACTACAACTGGTATGCTCTACTTATATAAATAACCTACTTATTTTATTAAAAACAATTTGACTTTAAAAATTGCTATCAAAACAAAATTTTTGCCTTTTTCCTACAGCGATGGTAATTGTCACCAATTTTTTGCATATTTGGATGTATATCGATGGTTTCTAAAATTATTGAAGAAACATTTATTAAATTAACTTTTGTTGTTAAAAGTTGCAACAAACATACTCCCACTAAAATAGTATTTATTATTTCTCGATTTTAATTTTGCACCTATAATAAATAATATATTGAATAAAATAACTTTTAAAGCCTTATTTGCTTAGGAGATTTTTATGGATGATAAAAAAATAGAACTTAAAATATACAACATGAGCTGTGCAAGTTGTGCTGCTAAAATAGAAAAGGCTCTAAATGAAACACAAGGAATAAAAGAAGCAAAAATTAACTTTGCTATAAAAAGTGCATTTATAACATTTGATCCTGAAGTGATAGCTGTTTCTCAGGTGAAAAAAGTTATTATTGATACGGGTTATACATCCGAAGATCTTATTAAAAAAGAAGATTCAAAATTAAAAGAAGAAAAGGAATATCAGGAACAGAAAAAAAATTTTACTTTAAGTCTGATTTTTACCCTACCGGTATTTATTATTAGTATGTTAATGATAGAGTTTCCCTATAAAGATTGGGTTCTTTTGGTGTTATCATTGCCGGTTATTTTTGTATTTGGCAAGCAGTTTTATACTGGTGCGTTTAAAGCTTTAAAGACAAAATCTGCTAACATGAATACTCTTATTGCTGTTGGTACGGGGGTGGCTTTTATTTATAGCCTTGTGAGCACTATTTACCCTCAGGCTTTTGAATTGATCGGGCAAAAACCAGAAGTGTATTATGAAACCGCAACTGTTATTATTTCTTTAATACTTCTTGGCAGGATGCTGGAAGCAAAGGCAAAAGGTAGGGCGTCCAGAGCTGTTAAAGAATTAATGGAGCTACAACCGGATAAAGCCTTAGTGATTACAGACGAGGGTGAAAAGGAAGTTTTAATTGATGATATAAAAATTGAAGATGTTGTTCTGGTTAAGCCTGGTGAAAAGATACCTCTCGATGGTGAAATTATTGAAGGGGCTTCAACTATTGATGAATCAATGATAACCGGTGAAAGTATGCCTGTTGAGAAAAAAGTACAAAACTATATTATTGGCGGAACTATTAATAAAACCGGCAGTTTTAAGTTTAAGGTAACAAAAATCGGTGAAGACACAACATTAAGCCAAATTATAGGGATGGTCAAAAATATGCTCTCTTCTAAAGCGCCGGTGCAACGATTGGTTGATATTATCAGCGGGTATTTTGTTGTAACTGTTATTGGGATTGCGCTTTTAACTTTATTTATTTGGTTAAATTTTAATCCCTCGTTAGCTATTATAACTTTTGTTGCGATTCTTATTATTGCTTGCCCTTGCGCTCTGGGATTAGCTACACCTACTGCAATAATGGTAGGAGCCGGTCTTGGTGCGAAAAACGGTATTTTGATAAAAAATGCTGAGAGCCTTGAAGCAGCTGACAAAATACAAGCTATAACTTTTGACAAAACAGGTACGCTTACAATGGGGCAGCCTGTTGTAACTGATATTTATTCTGATATAGATAAAAATCAACTCTTATACTTTGCTGCTTCTGCAGAAAAATTGTCAGAGCACCCATTAGCTTTTGCTGTGGTAAAAAAAGCGCAAGAGGAAAATATTAATATTGCTCAGACCCGAGATTTTAAAGCGTTGCCGGGGCACGGATTGTCTGTTTTTGTTGACGATAAAGAAGTTTTAATTGGTTCTGAAAAATTAATGGAATATAATAATATAGATATAAGCAGTTTTACGCAAAAGATCCTTGAGTTACAGACCGAAGGCAATACTGTAATTTGTGTGTCTATTGACAAACAAGCAAGAGGAATAATAGCTGTTTCGGATCCGTTAAAGCCTGATGCGAAAGAAACTGTTAAAAAACTAAAATCAATGGGTATTGAAGTTATAATGCTTACCGGTGACAAAAAAGCTGTTGCATCGTCAATATCTAAAAAATTAGGGATAGAACGATTTATACCTGAAGTTATACCGCAAGAAAAGGTTGATGTAGTTAAAAAGCTTCAGGATGAAGGAAAAATTGTTGCAATGGTTGGGGATGGTATAAATGATGCGCCGGCTCTTGCTCAAGCTAATGTTGGCATTGCTATGGGAACCGGTACGGATATTGCTATTGAGTCTTCTGATATTACTATTATTAAAGGTGATTTGAGCAGTACTTTTAAGGCTATTAATTTATCGAGGCAAACTATGAGGACTTTAAAGCAAAACTTGTTCTTTGCTTTTATTTATAATGTTATAGCGATTCCTTTGGCTGCTGGGGCATTATATCCGGGATTCGGGGTTTTGCTTAACCCCATGATTGCGGCTTTGACCATGGCTTTTAGCTCTGTATCTGTTGTTACAAATAGTATACGATTGAGTGGCAAAAAATTGTAGGGATGATTTTTTTACAAAAGTAAAAAGGCACCTGATAGCGCGAAGCCGGTGCCTTTATCAAAAATAAGTTTATTTTTATTTTATGGTCGAGGTACCTGATGGTGCGAAGCCGGTTACTCTCATTCCTGTATTTAATAAAAATAATTATAAAATACAGTATCCATATATTTATGCTAAAATAATCTTGCATTAATGATTTGCGGGGTATTAGCTATGTAGTTAATCCATCTCTAAAATTAAAATCCGCAACGGACCTTTGGCTTCATAACTTAGCTTGCATTTTTCATTGCATCCTGAGACTATAACGAAGTCATCATAAGTATAGATTAGCTCTTTGGCATCATCTCTGCTTGCTAATTCGCTTATTAAGTCTTCTGTGCTGATTTTAGCTAAAATATCGTCAATGATTTCATTATTACGTGGCATTTTTATTATTTTCCCTTATTTTGGCTGGAGGGGGTAAAATCTTCTAATCAATAGATTTTAAGTTACATTAACAATGCTTATATAAATATCTTAATCGATAAATGGGTTAAAGTCAAGCAGTTACATGGTTAAAATATTATTTTTTATTCAACAAAAGGCTAGTTTTAACAATGTTAAGTAAAAAATTAAAACTTATAAGAAAAGAGTTAAAAATGAGCCAGCAAGCTTTTGCTGAGCATACTGGTGTACCTCAAAGTACAATTGCAAGTATTGAGAAAGGAACAGTAGAGTACCCTCGTATTGACGTATTATTAAAACTGATGAAACTGGGATACTCAGCAGATTACTTATTGTTGGAGGAAAAAGAACACACCCCCACAGAAGAAATCTTAAAAAACATGCCTGAAAATAAGCAGGAAGTACATAAGCTACTTGAAAAGGCTTTAAATAAAGATTCTAGCGCAATTGACGGTTTGATTATCCTTTTAAAAAGTTTAAAATCAGAAAAATAATTTAAAAAATAGAGAAAGCTACCTGATGGTGCGAAGCAGGTGTCTTTTATAGGATAATATACGATATAGCTTATTTATTGTTTGAGTTAGAGCTTGTATACTTTTATTTGCTGTTTGACTTATTAATTGTTTGTGTTTCAATGTATACTAACTTACGAGGTATTCATTATGTAATTAAGGAATTTCTAAAATTAAAATCCGCAACGGACCTTTGGCTTCATAACTTAGCTTGCATTTTTCATTACATCCTGAGACTATAACGAAGTCATCATAAGTATAAATTAGCTCTTTGGCGTCATCTCTGGTTGCTAATTCGCTTATTAAGTCTTCTGTGCTGATTTTAGCTAAAATATCATCAATGATTTCATTATTATGTGGCATTTTTATTATTTTCCCTTATTTTGGCTGGAGGAAATTAAATTCATTTTATTAATACATTTCTTATTTAAGAATATATTAATGTATTAATGCAACAAAGTCAATGCACTTATACATCAGATTATATTTTTTTATATAATATAAGGTTAGTTTTAATAATGTTAGGCGAAAAAATAAAGTTTATAAGAAAGGAATTAAAAATGAGCCAGCAAGCTTTTGCTGAGTATTCAAGTATACCTAAAACTACACTGGCAAGAATAGAAACAGGTGAAGTAGAATACCCTCGTATTGACGTATTATTAAAACTGATGAAGCTGGGCTACTCACCCGAGTATCTGTTATTGGAGGAAAAAGAACACACCCCCACAGAAGAAATCTTAAAAAACATGCCTGAAGATAAGCAGGAAGTATATAAGCTACTTGAAAAGGCTTTAAATAAAGATTCTAGCGCAATTGACGGTTTGATTATCCTTTTAAAAAGTTTAAAATCAAAAAAATAATTTTTAATAACTAAAGAATATTCGCATGCTATATTTTTAAGCACTAATCTTAAGGCTAAATATTTATTAGTCTCAAGAGCTAGAAATATTAACTTTTAGTGTACTTTATAAAAGTAGAGAAAATAAAAGTACGACAATATTCATAGAAAAAACTTAATCTTAGCCAAACAGCGGAAGCTGTTTTTTTTATTTCACTATGACCTCCATTTATATTTATTTTTGTTTTAAAATGATTAGGCAGGTTAAAAAAGGAATAAATGTAAATGTATGCGTTTACGCATTTAGTCAAACATATTAAAATAAAAAGAATAAAGAGAACTCCCTCTCAAAAATATAAAGATACTACAGAAAAATATCTGAAATCAAAGGCTAGAGCTCGGGAGTATTTTGCTCAAGGATTTATGAATCGCTCTAAGAATGAAGGCAGAACATTTCTTGAAAAACACTACAGGGTACTGGAAGCTCTAGCCATGAGAGTATTAAAAAAGAAAGTTAAGTCAGGTGAAATTCATGCAAATGGCATTGCTCTATATCTATTAAATTTGTCTGAGACTAAAACTAGCCTTGGTGAACGTTTTAATTGCTATTTAGCCTTACTTAGAGATCGTAATACTAGAAGGGGTTTAATTGAAAGATTTAAGAAAAAGAAATATTTAAAAAAAATGGTTAAACTAAAAAGAAAAGACAGCAAACTTCCTAAAATAAAAAAAAATATTAGTGAAGTAGTAAATAATAAAAAAGCTTTTATTTTATAGCAATATTTTTTATGTTTTTAGTTTATATTTTTAAATAAATAATGATAAATAATTTAAAGCTAAGATTAAATAAATAATAAAATTAAAAAAGAAGAAGAAGAAATAGGCTAAGATGAAAATAGGAAGTCTAGGTTTTAGAGGTGGAAATGTGCCTATAGGTGCATTAAGAAAAGCTGCTACTGAGCTTTTTGGTACAAGAAACCAAAGAGCTCAGTTACACTTAAACCAGAGCTATCAATTAGCGCAGGGTCAAGGAATCAAAAGCGGATTTGCTTATGAAGGAAAGTGGCGTATTAACCTTAGTACAGGGGAGCGGACTAAACTAACTAAAACAGAATTAAAAGAACGAACTAAGTTAATTACTCAGATAAAAAAGGCTCTTGAAACTAATGATATGGACACTTATTTTAAACTTATGGCTAAAGGTGGTTATTTAAAATAAAACGTAATAACTCCTTAAAACCCTCCTTTTATTCTGTTTAAAAAATAACCGTTTCTACTTACGGGCGTTTTTTGATTGTGCAAAGATATTAATTCCGTTCGGGTATTTTGAAAATGAACTTTCCAACTGCCCAGGAAGCTTTTTTTGCCTCTCCTGCTATAACCGTATGAATTAACAACAATATAATCAGGGTCAGATAATGACCAACCCAAAGGCGCAATATCCCATACATACTCGTCCAACTGTACCTTGGACTTATTTTTCCAATAATATACAATGGCGGAGCGTATACTGTTGAGTCTAATCAGGCTTTTATCTTCAAAATTATAAGCCCAAAGCCTTGTTGCGCTTATACCTTTTAATCTTCTGCCTATAATTTCTTTCAAAAGAATTTTTTTACCGTCGGCAGACCAGTCAACTACTGTTAATGTGCGAAAGCTATTTCTTTTATACAACCTGTCCATACCTGTTGTCATTATGGTTTTTGTATAAGAGTTAAGCATTTTGGGGTGCAATAAATCTATTGATTTAAAATTTAGTACTTGTTTTAAATTTATCCACATTGCCCTGGATGCGACCTGTAATCTTTGCGGGTAAAAATAAACTTCGGAAAAAACAGCCTTTTTCATATCAGGTGATATGACAGCAGAACTTACCCTTATTTTATATTGCTGAAGATTAGAAAGATCTATATTTTGCGCTCCAGGCGGATCATTATATAAAGATAGCATATAATAATCCGCAAAATCCCTGGCAGTTTGTTCAGCAGGTAGGGGCTCAGGTTTCTTTTTAAAAAAAGGTAAACCGTATGAAGAAAAATTATTTGAACATAAAAGAATAAGGATCAAGCATATTAAATATTTAAATTTAAGCCGCATTTGTAATTACCTGAACAAAACCTTAAACAATCCCTTCTCTCATTGCTGTGACAGCTGCTTGAGTTCTGTCATCAACGCAGAGTTTTTGTAAAATACTGTGAACATGAGCTTTTGCAGTAGCCCTGGTTATATAAAGTCTTTCTGCTATCTGTGGGTTAGACAAGCCTTCTACTATTAATTTTAATACTTCCAGTTCTCTTTCTGTCAAGCCTGCGTAATAATTTTTTCTTGAGCCTTTTTCTTTTACAGGACTGGCTTCTTCTTGCTGAGGTGGAGCAGGTTGACTAATATTGCCCAGTACAAGCTTTGCAATTGCAGGATCTAACCAGGCTGCACCATCATTTACAGCTTTTATAGCTGAAATTAATGTTTCAGGAGATGCTCCTTTCATTATATAAGCATCTGCACCTGCGCTTAGCGCAGCAAAAACATCAGTTTCATTTTCTCTGGATGTAAATACTAAAACTTTGCTGGAAATTTCAGATTCTTTTATTTTTTTAGTCGCTTCAATACCGTCTATCTCAGGCAAGCCAATATCCATAATTATTACATTAGGAGTTAATTCTGCGGCTAACTTTATTGCGGCTTTTCCATCCTCTGCTTCTGCAATTAATTTTATATCGCAGGATTTTTCTAAAACTAATTGTAGTCCCATTCTTGTCATGGTATGATCTTCGACTAATAAAACTTTAATCTCTTCACTCATATTTACACCTTAACGACCTTTCTCGGTAAACTAAATTTAAATACACTCCCCTTACCGTATTCGCTTTCCAAACTAATATTTCCGCCATGAGCTTCAATTATTTGCCTGGACAAAAATAAACCAAGTCCTGTGCCGGTTGACCTCTTTTTTGATGTGCCTTGCGAAAATCGGTTAAATAATTTAGGTATATCTTCTGAAGGAATACCCCCACCTTCGTCTTTTATTAATATATTAATAAAATTGCAATCCATCTGCGTATAAATATTTATGTTTTTATCCTCAGATGTATAGGATATTGCATTACCCAGTAAATTTATAACAACTCTTTTTAGTTCTTGTTTGTCTGCATATATTTTTTCGCTTTCTTTTACATCTATTACTAAATTTATTTCTTTTTTCTTTATGAGGGCATCAACTTCATCAATACAATTATGTATAAACTCCTTTAACTCAAACTCATCTTTTGACAAATAAAGTTGACCTGATTCATATTTATAAGCTTGCAATAAATTATTTACAAGAGATAGCAGGTCTTTGTTACTCTTTTTCATTGTTTCCAGCAATAAATGTTGTTTGTCATTCAAACTACCGACTGTGCCGTCAAGGAAAAAATCCAGTGTCTGAATTGATGCATGTAGAGGAGTTTTCAGGTCATGTGTTAATGTTGCGATAAAGTCATCCCTTAGCCGGTTTGCTTCTTGCTGTGTGGTGATATCTCTTATTACACATATATAAGATTCGTTTATTTTATTATTATTAATGAAAATAGGAGCAATACTCACCTCTACTGGGGTAACTTTTTGAGTTATTTTATTTTTTATTTTTAAATCTGTTAATAAAATCTGACCTGTACTTAAGTTAATATCTTCACTTTCAAAAACATCTGTTAAATTAATATTTGGCTCCTTATAAAGCCAAATTCCGCTCAGACGTTCAAAAGCGGGGTTTGATTGCACAAGCACACCTGATTTTGAAGTTATAATAATGCCATCTGCGCAACTGTTAAAAGTAGCGTTCAGCTTGTTATTTGCACACTCCAAATTGTTTAGGGCGTCTTGCAGGTAATTTGTTTTTTCTTTTACTAATTCTTCCAGATTTTTATTATAATCTTCTAATTTTTGATTTGCAGTGTCCAGTTCTTTTATTTTAAGCTGCAACTTTTCGTATAAGTGACTTCTTTCCAGACCATTTTTTATACAAATTAAAAGTTCGTCATTTTGCCATGGTTTTTCCATATATCTGTACAGACCGACTTTGTTAATTGCATTAATTGCATTTTCTTTGTCTGCGTAGCCTGTTAAAAGTATTAAACTTATATCAGGGTGATATTTTTTTACTTCTGCCAAAAACTCTATGCCGTTCATTTGAGGCATTAAAAAGTCTGAAACCACTAAATCTATACGACTTTCTTTTGCGTAATTTAAAGCTTCAACAGGTGAGTTAAAAACTATTGCATCATAATTCCCTTCCAGTTGAAGTAAATTCTTCAAACTAAGGGTAATCATGGGCTCATCATCCACAATAAGAATCTTAGAATCTTTAAATTGTTCTTTCATACTCCCCAGCTCTGATAAACTCGTATCAATAAGATAATTATAAGCTATTTTATTAACAGTTAAAAAATAAAATTTTTCATATTTTTTTTAAATAAAAGTATTTTTAACTTATTGAATTTTGATATTATACATATTTGTAGCATATAAAAATATCAAAAATTTTACAACTATTTTAAGTTAACTTTTTTACCTACAATAAAGAAAGTAAAAAATATAAAAAAGCTTCTATTAATGAATTTTAAAAGGATATAAGCTAGTTATTTTTATTATTTGCAATGTTTTTAAAATTTACATAACTTTTTATATAACTTATTATAAACAACGTCATTATAGGCAAAATCAAAGCCGGGGTAAGAATAGTAATGTTTTTTTAATAATCTGTTACGCTTATCGAATAAAGTCATTGAATTTAGGAATATCATTTGAGTATTACAATTTACTGTTCTGTTATAGGTGATATAATCTACGCCGTAAGCTCTTAGCATATCTGTAGAATTACGTAAAACTATTTTATCCTTGAAGTAAATATATTCTGAATTATATCTTAAGCTGTCATTATCAATGTAAATAGTACTACCATTACTGTAATTGCCTACCTTCTCCCATGTTTGAGAATGTGAGGCAGTTAAATAAAATACTAAAAAGATAAGTAAACTTAATAATACTATATTTTTTAGGTTATTATTAATTTTCAATCCTTTCTTTTTTGAGGATTTTTTTGTTTAATTTCCTTGGCAATGCCCTTATAAACGTGCATTTTTTCTAAAAAATTAGCATTTGCGGGCCATAGAATATAGCGTTTTTCACTTTTTAAAGGAGGAAATACATACATTGCAGAGTTACATATTCCCGGTGTGCAGATCGAACGAGGAGTTTTTTCCCCTGAAAGAGCTAAAGGCTGTACACATAATGTAAAAAATACCAGCCATATATATAATCTAAAATTTTTCATAATTAATATTAAAATATCTTAAACTTTCATTACGCTATAAAAATTATAAACCAAGAATTTATAAGTTTATACTTATTCAGCAATAGTCCTCACCTTATACAACCTACTGCTGGTGTTACATCTGGTATGAATATATTTTATTCATTATATTGGTTATTTTTTTTATTAATTCTTTATTTTGTATAAATTTGCAAAAGAAATAATTTAAATCTAAAACAACTCTTCTTTCAGCCTCCTGTTTAGAGATTCTATGCGTTTTTATATACCATTGCTTGTACCTTGTTAGAAAAACCTTTATTTCTTCATCAGAATTTAGTGAATTTATAACGTTGGCAAGCCCTCCATAAGGCACAAAATTCTCAGTCATAACAAACTCCAGTTTCTACTTCTTTAATATATTAATCTGCCTATTTTGAAAAAATCTTTAACAAATTACTCATGTAGTTGTAGAAAGATAAAAAATCTGTTACAAAAACAGTAAGTAAGAGGCAATTAATTTAAAAGAAAAATAGCCGTTTACAGCAATGAAAGCACTTGAGGTTAAATAATAAACTTAACAATTATCAAAGTTATTTTTAACCTGGAGGTGCTTTTATGACAAAACTTTATCTGATGAATATTCTTCCCGATTTCTTCTCGAAATTTGATGGCTTTGAATCATTTTTCTTAATCTTACTAATTGTATCTATATTTAGGCTTTTTTTTAAATACAAACTAAGAACAAATATCTTGTCAACAGTCATTACGATTTCAACTATTTTCATATCAATCATTGTACTCACAAATGATCAGATCACCAGTAAAAATTTTTCAGAAGGGGCGTTAACCGGTATATTTTTAGCAATATTAGCCTTATTTACCACTGATATTGTAAAAAGCCGATTAGAAAAAGACAGCCTGTCTAAAAAGCTTAAAAACACAGTTGAATTTGCTGAAAGGCTTTATGATGATGGATTTTATGATCAATCCTTGAAAATCTCTGAAGATCTTTTTAAGGATTTATTTGACAAGTTAGAACAAAAAGATATCTCCTCAACAATTGACTCAGCTTTTATAGGAAATCTTCAAGTCTTTGGCAAAAGCACGCAACAGCTTTCAAATATTGATAATGAGCTTAGGAATCTTAAAAGGGTTGAAGAAATTTATGAAGAAATCTTTGATAGGCTTTTATTAAGCAATAAAACCAAAAAGCTTAATCCTGAAGGTCTTATAGAACATCTTAAAGCTAATCTAAACTCTAGTAATGAAAAAGACGCTATTAGAATAGCTTTAAGGTACATGTTTTTCTTTAATTCCTGGATTGAAACCTTGGTAAAACTCTCTAGTTATACAAATAAGAATACTTATCTAGCAAAAGCTAAAAGAAATCTCGACTGGGTAAACGACCTTTTAGATTTAACCAAAGATTCTAAAAATTCTAATTGCATTAAAGTCAATAATTGTTATGGCTTCATCTTAGAAAAAGTCAAGTACTATAGGTTATGCGGTAGGGTAGAGCATGAGTTAAACCGCTTATGCCGAATTGAAGTCAGTGAAGAAAATAATGAAGAAAAGATCTTGAAATTATTTAAAAAAAATTGTGAAAAGACTCAAAAACTCTACTTAAAGTCTTTAGATGTAATATCAGATAACTTCGGTGATAAATTTTACAAATTAGTTGATAAATCTAACAATTTAAATAATGAAGAAAAAAAGCCTAAAGGATTTTATTTCAAGTACTTAGAGGTAGTATCGGAGAACTTTGATGATAACGCTGATAATTCTGGCAAAAAGGTCTTGAAAGATTACTTGAATCTTCAAGAGGAAAAATATTTGGAAGATAAAAAAATTAATGAGTTATTAAAACCAAATAATAACTTGAATTCATTAAAAGAAGTATTAAGAAAATTAATTTATTATTCTTCTTATTCTGAAGATAATAAAGATGGCTTTTACATGTGGGATTGGATAGAAAAAAATAAAAATGACAAAAGTCCAATTGCTAAAGCTCTTGAAAATGAATATAAGCATATAAAAGCAAAGTTTGTATATATTGACAATGTAACTCCTATGGGAGATAAGAACAAACTAGAAAGTAGGCCAGACCTAGATAATTTTTTAGAAAAGCTTTGCAAGGAAATGGTAGAGGTTTATCATGGAATTGCTCTTAATGAAGTAAGATACCTTAAAAAGCTTAAAAAAGATAAAGACAATGACGAGTATGATAAAGCAACAATTATTATTGATTTAGCTTTTAAACGGGCTAGATTTTTGTTAAATATAGAACAGCGCTGGCAAAATTGTATAACCCATTATGATAATTTAGGCATATACTATGCGGAAAAAGGTAAATTTGAAGAATCTAAGAAAAATACTGAAAAAGCAGCTTCATTATACAAGTCTGCTATTAAATCCCACGGAATTGCGTTTCAACATTTAACTAAACCTTCATATAGCCCCAATACAAGCAAACAAGAAAATGAAAGTAATTATTCACATAAATCAGATACAAACAAACAAAGTTTAAAAGAAGATAAAAGTAATTATGAGATAGATAAACTAATATATTTAAGAAACTTGATTGATTTAGGAAAAGTTCACTTCCTTTTGTTTAAATTGGATACAAAAAAATATAAAGATGATTTTGAGCACGCAAAAGAAAAATTATTAAAAGCTTCTGAAATAGCAGCAAAAACAGATAATTTTATTTATTATGGCAGAATACAAAAGTATTTAGCGAAATTATTCAAAGCTAAAGTACATTATGCCAAATGCCATAATGAAAAAATAAAACATGTTGAAAATACTATATTTGCATTCAAAAATAGCCTTGAAGTCTTCTCTACTTATGAATATCCTGCATACAATAATTATGCTTGTGAAGAACTAACTGATTTTTACATAGATAACATTGAACTTTTTAAAGATAAAAATAATGAAGCTTTTTTATTATTTAAAGATTTCTTTAACTTTTGTGAACATTTTAGTACTGAAGAATGCCTAATAAAAGGCAAAAAAGAATATAAAGATAAAGATAAAAAAGAACTGAAAAATATGCTTTTAAATAGCCCCAATGATTGTAAGGGGATTATGGACAAAGAAAAATGCGTTGCCTATAAAAAATATATTGAAGAAAACAGGCCTTAAGTGTATTTTTTATAGTTTTTGTTCAACAATAACTATGAATATTGCTTTTGATTAGTTCATAACAATCATCCTCTCTATTTTTTGTACTACCTAAAGAGGATGATTTCTTATTTTTTTTTATTAGCTGTAACTAAGGTTTATAAAACTTAATTAATTGTTAAAAATTGAGCAAAAAATAAGAACTTTGATTGTTTATTTATATAGTGGGAATGTATAATGAAAAATTTGGGGAAGTAAATGGAACAAAGCGTGCAAAATAAAACAGCGGCGTATAAGCCAAGTGTTGGAGCTGTAGAAATTAAAATTCACAATCCAACAGTAAATCTGCCTCCATGTGCAGATAATAATCAATATAATTCACAAGGTTATAACTATCCGCAATATCAATTAATGCCTACAGCTGGACAGCAAGGAGGAATGATGCCTGTTGCGGTGGGAGGAGCAGGACAACCTGTTTACAATCAATATTATATTCCACAAACAGTTACGCAAAAGCCCGTCTATAATCAATATACAATGCAGCCTGCAACATTACCAGCATATCAGGTTCCAATAGGTAGTCTGCCATCCGCAGCGTTACCGCAATCACAAATTTTAACTGCACCGGCTGTACCGCAGTATCAAATGCCAATTGGTAGCCTACCATCTGCAGCATTGTCACAATCACAAATTTTAACTACACCAGCTGCATCGATGTATCAGATACCAGTCGGTAGTCAATATGCATTATCGACTGCGATACCACAACAACAGGTTGGAGCTGCAAATTCTGCACCTCAGTCCGAAGGACCTGCTTATAATCAGTATTTTATTTCTACACCACCACAAACAAGTACCGCACCTCAACCAGCAGTGCAACAACCACCACTATATCCAATGATGTATCCAATGATAATACCTCAATACATACCTATGCCTATGCCAATGTCTAATTGCTGTTGCTGTAATGGCGGATGTAATTGCAACCGCATGCAACAACAACAACAACAAACTGCTTTGCCGGCTCAGGGTTTAGGGCAAGGTTCACCTGCTGCGCAAGAACAAAAAGAAGAGCCATTAGCAACTCAATCATTGCAGCAACCAAGTGAAATGACTCCACAAATGCCTCAAGATCAAATGCAAGAACCTCCACCGGGGGCTCAAAATATTCAGCCACCTCAAGACAGCGGACCGCCTAATGCTGCAAAAAGACATAAGCCTCAACCGCCTATGACAAAAACTCATCTATCCGATGAGTATATAAAAAGTTTGGAGAATTATTTAAATAATCCTAATGCTGATGTTAGGCAAACTGCAATCAAAGAAATATTAAAGCAATTGAAAAAAGATAAAACTCTAAGAGATGACCCTGCGCTAACAAACCTGATAAATAAAGCATTAAGAGATAGATCTATGGTAAATAGAACACTTGCCTTATCTATTCTGTACGGAGATTATGCGGATGGTGACGATTTAACAATCAAGATACTAAAAGACATGCAAAAATCCAATAAAGCATTCAACCAAGATGCACAAACCGCTAATAGTCTCTTACTCAAACGAATGGGCGAATCAAGTGTAATGGAAGAACCAATTGAACAAGGATTTGACCAACAGGCAATTCCAGCTCAACCCTTAGCTCCGGGATTTAATCCTCAAATGCCACCAGCGCAGGGTTTACAAAATCCACAAATGCAAGGACCTCCATTAGAGCAGAATTTTAATCCTGAAGCATTTTATGAAAAGATGCCTCCGCCTCAACAGCCAGGACCACAGGATTGGTCAATAAAGTCTTACAGACCCGAGCAATCTATGCAAAATCCACAATTACAAAGTCCCCAATCTCAAACAGGGCAAAATTTAAACTTAATGTCAAGATAAGGAGGGGATCTTATGAATTTTAATTACGGCAATGTAGCCAAAGCCGTAGGTGCCGCTTCTATATTAGCTATTGGCTATGACACCATTAGCAATGGTGTCAGGAATGGTAAAGACCGAGCTAATATTGATATTGGCAATTACTGCACAAAGGTAGTTGTAAACAATACTTATTCAAATAGAGAAAGTCCGATGTTAGACAGAATGAAGGGCTGGTATCAAAATTCCGTTTTACAAAGCGGAGCCCTATCTGACTTTTTCACTGTTAAGAATATATTCTTTTCAATGATTAGTTCTATTGGTAAAAACCTTATACCTATAGGATTATCATTGGGAGCAATTTGTGGTGAAAAAATAGCCGGACAAAGATTTGGGCCAATTGTTTCTAAAGTAAGTGCTGTACTCTTAGGCTTATTTGGAGCAAAAACAATAGGTACAGAAGTTTTTGGAATTGGTAAAAGAAATTATATAGATTAATTTTCTTAAAAAAACTTAATATTCAAAAAAAAATTAGCAACAAAAAATGTGTTTTAACTTTTTATAAATAGTTAAAATAGGAATTGGATTAGACGAAAATTTAAGGGGAAGGACAAGCATGTATTCACCAATAAGAACAGGAATGCCTATGGCAACTATGTCGCCTCCGACAAAAATATCGGCGGTGAACATCGATATTATTGAGCCTAAGGTGAACCACCAAACTCCAGATAGTAATTACCTAAGTGCATCTCCATATGCTCCTATGTATGGAATGCCACAGAGTTCAATATATGGACAACCTCCTATTGCTTCACAAAATAATATACAGCAAGGACTAATGTACGGACAGCCTCCTATTGCTCAACCATATAATATAGTACAGGGGTCAATATACGGACAACCTCCTACTGCTTCTCAATATAATATGCCACAAGCAACAATGAGCGGATTACCTGCTGCAACTGCACAACAACAGATTGATCCTAAGTTACAGCAAACCCTTGAAATGTTGCAAAAACAAATGAGCTCTGTTCAAGACAAAATGAGCAATATTGCAACAACTTTTCCATTTGCTCATGGGGCTTCAACAATGACTCCTCAACAACAAGGAAGTCTAGTAACACCAACTATACCTAACATTGTTGGTCCTACTTTGGTACAATCAGGTCCACAAATAGTACCTGCACAACCTCAGCCAGTAAGCCAGCAAGCTGTATTAACTCCACCACCTATCCCTAGCCCGGGGGAGTCACAAGTTGGACAGGCTAGTTCTCAAATAGTACCTGCTACGCCTGAACCAACACTTAGCTCACCTCCAATAGCAACTATAGACGGAACTCAAGCAGGACAAATAACACCTCAAGTAGCAACACCGAGTGTAAATATTCCAGCACCTCCGGCACCAGTTCCAACTGAAATTTCATCTCAACAACAAGTGGTACAACCACCTACACAACAAGCTGCTCAAATAGATGAAACAGCAAAGGCAAATAGTTTACAAACAGAGGAGGCAATGGATGTTGATAAAATAGTTAATTTGTTAACATCTGAAGATGCTGATGAAAAAACAGTTGGTATCCAAAAAATTGCAGAGTTAGGTCAGGTTAAATCCAAAGAATCAGAAGCATTGCTGAATGAAAAAGTATTTAAATCCTTACATGATATTGTAACTAAAGATACAAATCCAAAACCAAATGAAACTCCTGAACAAAAAGATGTAAGAGAAAAAGATCATGTAAATAAAATGATTGGTATGTGGACATTAGCAATATTGATGAAAAACTTCAGAGAATCAATGAATGAAGAAGCGCAAAAACAAGGAATTCAAGATCTCTCATTGAACGAACTCCCTGAAATTGTATCAATCGTTAACAATGTAAAAAATGATGCAGATCCTACCATTAGAGCTGCAGGCATAAGTGCACTTAAATACTTAGCAACACCTAAAGATCATGATCCATTATCTACTATATTTGAAATAGCACTTAAGCAAGATGTAGACCCTGGAGTAAAAATAACTGCTATTGATGCATTAATGACAATTGCCCAACCTCAAGATGCTCAAAAGTACGCAAAATTATTTAACTCTGAAATAGTTAATGCTGATAGCTCTATGAAGAGTGCAAAAGATCCTAATGCGCAACAAGCATTAGCTACATTAAAAGACACAGCTCAAAAAGCTGTAGCGGTTCTAGCTGATAGCATACCACAAGATAATGCAGTTGCTCAAAAAATTGTAAATTCCCCTCAAGATCAAGGTCAAGAGTCTTGGAAAATTCCGGCTTACAGACCAGGGCAAGAAGTTGCCCAATAAAAACAATAAAATTTAAAAAAAGGCGCAATATAAAATAAAAACCCAAAATTATAAAAAGAAGTAACTTCCCCCCAGAAGCAACTAGCCACCTGCAAAGGTGGTTTTTTTCTTTTTAACGATTTTAAAATTATTTTTTTTAAGAATATATACATTTGCAGGTTTATACTATAAAATAAGAAGTAAATAAAATAATAAAAATTTATTGAGGTAGCTGAATAAGTTAAAAAGGTTTTTTATTTATGCCTGAAAATATTCATGAAAAAGTTGTTAATATATTCTCTAAACATAAAAAGCATGTATGTAAGAACTGCTGCACATGCGAAGAGAAAGTTATTAGGAATGAAGACGGGTACTACTATGTTTGTATAAACAAAGATGAAAATAGACATAATTTTGATGAGCAAAAGATAAAAGAAAGAATGGAAAAATTATACTATATTGTCAAAGTTATGGTAGTGCTGGATGAGATTCCTAATATTTATAATTATAAGGTTCCGGCAAAAAAGCTGTTAACATTTTTACAGCCGTATGCGAATAATGAAAAAGATGGCACTGTTATAGAAGTTGGCAGATATAACCCTGATGAGCTGGCTTAATGAATTTTTTCATTAGATAAATTTAAAAATATAAAAAAATTTTTTTTAGTTTATAATGATATTAAAAAGAGTGAGGAATAAAACATTTCGGCTTGTTTTATACTAGCTCTAAAATACTTTTCAGTTTATTCAATTTATAAATAAAATAGATATCTGGAGAAAAATATAAAAAAATGGTTTTAGAGAGCTCACGCGAAGAGCAATCTTATTTGAAAGTGTTTGGATTAGATAAGCTTGAAAAAATATTATCAGATGTAAAAAAACCATCAAGGTATATAGGTAACGAACTAGGGTGTTCGCAAAAGAAATGGGATGATTCAAAAGTAAAATTAGCTTTTGCTTTTCCTGATTTGTACGAAGTTGGGATCTCAAATTTAGGGCTAAGAGTCTTATATAATATTATTAACAATGTAATGGATAATGATTTCTATGCGGATAGAGTTTATGCACCGGACAAAGATTTTAAAGAAAAATTAGAAGAAAATAGCCTTTTGTTATACGGATTAGAATCTTTTAAACCACTTAATCAATTTGATTTTGTTGCATTTTCTTTGCAATATGAATTAAGTTATCCAACGGCTTTAGCAATGCTGGAACTGGGAGGAATTCCTATCAGGAATAATAAAAGGGATGAATCTCACCCTATAATAATTGCAGGCGGACCTTGTTGCTATAACCCTGAACCTATGGCAGAATTTATTGACTTGTTTACTATTGGCGATGGAGAAGACGTTAACAGGGAATTGCTTGAGAAATATAGTGAATTAAAAGGGCATAATATGCCACGGAAAGAAATTATATTTAATTTATCTAAAATTGAAGGGCTTTACGCCCCATCTTTTTATGAAATGCAAGGGAATTTTTCGAAACCTATACCCCAAAAAGATGGTGTAAGTGATAATATTAAAAGAAGAATAGTTACTGATCTAAAAACAATTGATTGCCCTGAAGATCATCCGGTACCTTATACACCAGGAGTACATGACAGGGCAGTGATTGAAGTTAGACGCGGTTGCGGTCGGATGTGCAGATTTTGCCAACCGGGACACGTTAATTTACCCATAAGAGAACAAGATTCAACTAAAGTAATTGATCTTGCTGAAAAACTTTTAAGAAATACGGGTTATGATGAGTATTCTTTATTATCATTATCATCCAGTGATTATAATGAGATTGAACCGCTTGTATGTGCTTTAAATAATAAATTTGCGCCAGAAGGGACATCAATTTCTTTGCCAAGCCAGAGGGCAGATAATTTTAGCTTAAGCCTAGCGGAAATGGTTCAATCTGTTAGAAAAAGCACTTTAACATTTGCGCCAGAAGCTGGTAGCCAAAGAATGCGAAATATTATTAATAAAAATCTAACTGAAGAGCAAATTTTAGATGCCGTAATGACAGTATACCAAGCAGGCTGGAAGAGTGTTAAATTGTATTTTATGATAGGTTTGCCGTTTGAAACTTATGAGGATTTAGATGCTATTTTGCTTTTGCTAGAAAATATAAAAGACAAAAGTAAAGCAATCAGAAAAGAAAAAAATCTATCTGGACACCTTGATATAACTTGCACGGTTTCGATTTTTGTCCCCAAGCCATTTACTCCATTTCAGTGGTGTGCCCAAGATTCTAAAAAAGTTATTTCAGAAAAAATATCATACTTAAAATCAAAAATAAAATATATAAAAGGAACAAGACTTAAATTTCATGCACCATCACATAGCCAATTAGAAGCTGTACTTGCAAAGGGTGACAGGAATTTATGTAATGTTATTGAAAAAGTTTATGAAAAAGGTGCATATCTTGACCCTTGGGATGAATATTTTAACATTGCTTTGTGGGAAAATGCCTTTGATGAAAGTGGCATTAATATGGACGATTATTCCGGCAGGTTGTTAACCCCGGATGATTCACTCCCGTGGGATATTATAAATGCGGGAATTGATAAATGCTGGCTGAAAAAAAATTATTTAGCAGCAGTGGAAGAAAGCTTGATAACTTGCTGTGAAGATAATTGTGCCAATTGTGGAATATGTAAAAATATGAATAGAAAAAAAATTATTAATAAAGGTATTCCACAAATTGAGAATTGTGATAGAATAAATATCAGAAAGGTATATGAAAAAGTTTTTCGATACCGTTTGAAATTACAAAAAACTGGTTTTTTGCGATATATCTCTCATCTGGATTGGCAAAAACTTTTGTATAAAGCATTTAAAAAAAGCGGTATTAGTTTAAACTTTACTAAGGGTTTTAACCCTTCACCTAAAATATCTATCAGTTTAGCATTAGTCTTATTTTTGGAAAGTGAAACGGAATTTGCAGATATTGAACTGGTAGAAGAACTTCAAGAAGAGGAGTTGTTAGAACGATTAAATAAAAATTTGCCTGAGGAGTCTAAAGTACTTGAAGTACTAAAAATATGCAGCTCTCAACCAGTTGTTGATAAAATCGCAAAATGGGCAAAATATACAGCTCAACCTATAGAAAATATGCTAGATGATGCGCAGTCTATAAATGAAAAAATTAATAACTTTTTAAGGTCAGAAAGTATACTTATTGAAAAAACTAACTTTAAAAAGAAAACAAAAAAAATTATTGATATTAAATCAAGTGTTCAAAATATTGAATTGAAGAAAGATAAACTGGAATTCGTCCTTAGAATTGGACAAACAGATAAAAATGATGATGTTAATATTCCTATTGTTAAACCAAATGAGTTTCTTGAGGCACTTATGCCGGGTGTAAAATGGCGGATAAGACGAGTAAGATTAATGGATAGGAATTTAAAAGAATTAAAATAAAGGTTTATTACGAGGAAAAAATTTTTTATGAGTAAATCTATAGTAATCTCGGAACGTGACAATATTGCAGCAGTAGTAGAGGGCGGAAAAGCCGTAGAATTTATTATAAATCGAGGTGATATGTTACTGGGTGATGTGTATCTTGCCTCTGTCGAAAATATATTGCCTAGTATTGATGCTGCTTTTGTTAATTTAGGCGGTGATAAAATGGGATTTTTACATTCGTCTGATATTGCAGGTAAAGGCGCACTGACCGAGAGATTGAAACCGAAGCAACAGTTATTAGTTCAAATTATTAAAGAACCTACTGGACATAAAGGTCCTAGAGTTACTACGGCAATTAGCCTACCCGGAAGATTTTTAGTATTTATGCCTGATGAAAAAGGTGCTAGTGTAAGTCGTAAAATTGCATCAGCTAAAGAGAGAGGTCGTTTAAAGTCTATTGTAAATTTGTTAAAACCCAAAGGTGTTGGTATTATTATCAGAACAGAAGCCGAAGGGCAAAAAGAATCTGAAATTCAGGAAGATTTAGAACTGCTGGTAGAAAGATGGAACAATATTGTAACTGCTGCAGATACAGTTTCTCCTCCTAATCTTTTGTATAGAGATCAAGATTTGTTATACAAAGTTATAAGAGAAGCTTGTACGGAAGAAATTAAAGATATTATTGTTGATACACAATTTGCACTAAATAGAACTAATCAATTACTGCAAAATTGGAATATAGGAAGCGGAATAACTGTTTCTGTTCATAAGGGTACAGAGTCAATACTTGTATCCAAGGGTATTGACAAAGAAATTAGATCAGCATTGCAAACAAAAGTAAATCTGCCAAGTGGTGGTTATTTATATATCCAAACAACTGAAGCATTGACGGTCATAGACGTTAATAGCGGTAAATTTACCAGTTCTGCAACGCAAAATGAAACGATTAGACAAACTAATTTAGAGTCAATTGAAGAAATCGCACGTCAATTAAGACTAAGAAATATTGGCGGTATGATCATTATAGACTTAATCGATATGGAAAATCGTGTTGACCAGCTTGCTATTCTTGAAGAATTAGAAATGGCAATGGATAAAGATAAGGCTAAGCCTCAAGTTGGTCAGTTATCTGATTTAGGTCTGGTTGAATTGACAAGACACAGGCAAGGACAAAGTCTTGCAGAAGTATTCACAAAAAAATGTCCGGCATGTTTAGGTAGTGGTTCTGTAATAGAAGAATTTAATTTCTCACCACCACCTCAAGAACATGATTATAGAATAAGAGCATCTAAAATTAAAAATGCTCAAAAAATCGCACGCCTAAAATCTTCTACCGCACAACAACAAGCACAGCCAATAGAGCCTAAACCGGAACCCAAACCGGAAAAAAAACCAGCGAGGCAGATAAAAACCTCACCATCTATAATTAAAGAAGCTGTACAGAAAAAGAAAGAAGAAGATGTAGTTGGCATTGAACTAAAAAAACTAGATCAAAAATCACTAAAAGAATTCTTTAAACAAAAAGGATTTGTTCCAAAATATTCTGATATGGTTAGATTCTCAGCTATGCCCCCACATGTGGCAAGAGAAAAAATGACTGATGATTATATTATGGATGTATTCTCTATATTACAGGAAATTGAATCTTATGAGCAAATGGCTTTTGCTGAAGCCGAAAATCATCCTGTTGCTACACCACAAGAACCTCCGAAAAAGGCTGTAGAAGTATCACCTGTCAAACAGGTTGAAAAAATAGAAGCGCATCCAGAGAAGGAGCAACCAGAAGAGAAAAAAGTAGAAGAACCGGTAGTGGATGAACCTACTGAAGAAAAAGCAGAAGAGCCAATGGTAATAGAAGAAACTGCTGAAAAATCCGAAGAAAAAGCAGAGGAGGAAGCTCCTAAAAAAAGAACTACGGCTAAAAAGCCTAGAACAACAGCATCAAAGTCAACTTCAACTACCAAGCGAAAAACAACTACAGTTAAGAAAACTACACCTAGAAGAACTACAGCGAAAAAGACTACACCAGTAAAAAAGAAACCTGCAAAAGAAAGTGAAGAATAACAAGGAGCAAATACAAAAAGAATTTTTATTTTTTCCTTTCTTATTATATAATTGGGCAGTAAGGCAGATGGAGAAGTATTTAAATGCTTAATTATAAAAATAAATTTACTAAAAGCTTGTTGAAAAAAGCTAATAATCATCAAGCTTTTTATAATTTATTTTTGTATTTATTTATTCTTATTACAATTTTTTCTTTTAGTACAATCGCAATGCCTCAGATTGCATTTGCGGATGTTCCAATTCAAAAAGCTTATAAAACTATTGATGACATTGATGTTAAATCAGATGAAAATTATAAAACCTTCAGGCTGGATAATGAGGACGAACAACAATCGCTCCCTCAGGTCTATGAACAAGAACAAGAGGGCGGTTCCTTTTTCGAATCTATGTTATTTAAAATATTGCTATTTGTTCTTGGTGGTGTAATTTTATTATTATTAATTTTAGGTGTTTTATATAAAATTGTAACCAGAAAAGGATTTCAGCCTGAAGATCAAGCTATTCCTACAGGTGTTGATGATGATGAGGTATTAAACAGAGAGCCTACTAATTTAAGTGAGGCTGTATCTGCTTATATTAGACATAAACAGGGTCGGTAGCCTCCCCCTTTTACTCATTCTCATTTTATTTTTTTTCATTTAATAATTTAATAAGCAGTTTTAGACTTGCTACATAAGCTTTAGTTTGCTGATTTTTATCACAAAGTTGTTCAAGATTAGAAAGTTCCACTTTTAGCTGACTAACGACAACCGCATGTTTAAACTTATTCTCTAAATCGTTTATTTTATCAAGAAACTGTTGCCCTAAGGGGCTTCCCTGCTTTTTAAGCTCAAGTGCTATATTTTTTAGTCCGTACACTGCATTAATGTCGTCTTCAGAAATTTGTCCAGCTTTTCCTAAGCTTTGTAAGTAGCTCTGTACTGCCCCAGTAAACCTTATTTTTTCTTTTTGAGAATTTAAACGTTGTGCTTTTTTGCGAGAATAAATACTTGTATTGTTAATTATTTTCATTTTACCAATTCCTTTATTTTTTTTATTAACTAATAATAAAAAAAAAATAAAGCTAATAAAACATTGAACACTCAATTTTAAATTTTTTGTAATATATTTTTCTAAAAAACTCTCTATTTAAATACAATCTGACCAATATATATTAAGGACATTGGCTTAAATACTTTAAAATTTTTCTATTTTTATGCTAAAAGTTTTTCTATTTTGTCTTGAGTAGGGGGTCCAACTTGTTCTAATAACACCTTTACAACGTTTGGCATTTGACAAACAAATGAGTAATTTCCTTGAGCTATTGAACACTCAGTACAATTGAAATTACTTTTGTAACATCTGATAGCTTGATCAGTCCAATTTTTTGTAATTGAACTTGATATTTCCCCCTCTATCTTTTGTGGAATTGTATGCACATTTTTTCCATCATTGCTTTCTAACATTTTAGCCATCCATATTATTTATAACCTATATATTCATACTACTCATTTGAGTTAGTATGCCATAATAATAGGCTATATTTTTTAAATACGAATCCTTTAAATGAAGTAAAAATGATATTCACAGCACTTTTTATTATTTAAAAATATATTATACATATTATCAGAATATTTTATTCCAATCACCAATTACATCTCACATAGTATTACCATAATATATACTATTTTATAAAATATAAAAAAATTGAATAATCTAAAAAACATCTCAGACGCTCCACCTAAAAAGCATAAAAATACTGATCACATATGAATATTTACATTTATATAGTTTTGTTAAGAAGCACAAGATTGATATATAACTGAGGACAATTAATATATACTACTCGTTTTTATATAGATAAGTTATATATATTAAATAAATGTATAGGTGATTTATTTAATAAACCGGCGATGAAAGGATAAATTCATGACAATTAATAATTATAATGATCCTTTTTCAAATAATTTAAACGTAAGCTTAAACTCATTAATACAAAAATTCAGCTTTGCACCTAGTGCATCTGACAGTATTTTTAATACTAATAATATGCTTGGCAAATCACCTATGTATAATTCTAATATTATAACTAATTCCCAAAATGTCAATGTTAGCAATGGGAACTCAATTAATCAGATAAATTCTAATCCACCACCTCCAGGACTTGCAAAGATACCACCACAGTTTTATAGACCACCTGCAGGTATTCCTGCGCAAGCTTACTACAAGCCGGTAGTACAAACAAAACATTCACCAATACTAAACAGTCAATCAAATAATTTTTTAATGGGTCAAATAGGTCAATTATTAAATATATTAAATGGTTTAAGATCAAGTAGACCTGCTCCTGCATCAATGCCAAGACCAATGCCACAACAAAGACCTATGCAGCCGGTGCCTAGCCCACAGCAAGTTCCTCCAAGACCACCGCAAATGCCTTCAACTAATACATTAGCAAATCGTTTTCAAAATATGTTTAATCAAATGAGGATGGAAATTTTTAATGGTCTTGTAAGAGAAACTTATACGCAGCTGAATCAACATATTCAGCAGGAAATTTATAACAAAGCCGCCAATGCAGCTGTTAATGATTTTAAAGGCTTAGTCAATAATGTAAATACAGCTATAAAAACAATAAAGACACCTCCACCCCCTCCTCCAAAAGAATATAATATAGCTAAAGAGGGACGAGGCGAATGGGGTGATCCCCATTATGACGTTGTTGCTAAAAATGGTAAAAGAATAAAATTTGACCACAAAGGTATAGATAATAACACTTATAACATCTTCAGCGGCGATAATTTACAAATAGATGGCAAATATGTTCCATATAAAGACCCGAAAAATCCACAGGTTGTTGGAACCTTAAATGTAAAAGCAGGCAATGATAATATACAATTTACTAAATCCGGGGAAATGTACCTTAATGGTAAAGCTCTTAATTATGGTCAACACAAGCTACAAGATGGCACTACTGTTCATTCCTACAGAAATCAAATGTACATAACAACACCTGATACAAATTCTAAAGTACATATAAAAGCTGAAAGTAGTGGTATAACAGTTGATCCTGAAGGTGATTTCCATAGCTTAAGCGGTATTCTAGGAAAAACCGTTATGGAATGTAGAGCATTAACTAAAGAAGAATGTGAAGCGTTTGATGTTACACATCTAAGACGCATTGACTAATGTATTTTCATTAATGTAAAAGCTAATAAAGTAAACTATACTCTGATAGTTTTTTTATGAATGGGTGAATCAAATACCTAACTACTTAAAAGAAATAATCTTAAAAAATTAAGTGCATAATCACAAGCTAGCGTTTTCATCTTAAATCTGGGCAATTTGCTGTTTAGCTGTACTTTATAGACGTTTAAGCTTTCATGGTTACAAACTCCTATATAAACAAGTCCAACAGGTTTTTCTGGAGTACCACCTGTTGGTCCGGCTATACCTGTTATTCCAAGACCAATATCGCAACCTGATAATTGTTTTATCCCCTTTGCCATTTCCTCAGCTGTTTCAGCGCTTACAGCACCGTGATTTATTAGAGTTTGTTCTTTTACATTTATCATATTTACTTTTGCTTCATTTGAATATGTGATAAGGTTAAGCTTTATATATTCCGAACTGCCTGATATATCAGTCAACTTAGAGCTTATAAGTCCTCCTGTACAAGATTCGGCCATTGATAAAGTTAAGTTTTTATCTTTCAAAAGTTGACCAACTACAGATTCAAGAGTATCATTGTCATAGCCGTAAAAATATTCGGCTGTTCTTTTTAGGATTTCTTTTTCAGTATTTTCTAATAACGTTTTCGATTTTTCTATTGATTCGCTATGAGCTTTTATACGTATACGAGTTGTACCGTTATCAACGTAGGGCGCTACGTGTGGGTTATCCTTAGTCATTATATTTTTAATTTTTTCACCAATTTTAGCTTCGGGTATGCCAAAATGTTTGAGATTTTTTATTATTATATTTTCAGATGAAATGTTTTTCAAATAATCCTTAGCACTTTGATTCCACATTTCTGTCATTTCGTATGGAACGCCGGGAAATACTAAAATAAAAGTATTTTTTTTAACTTCCCATATTATACCTGGTGCAGTTCCCACAGGGTTATTCAGTATAGTTGCACCATCCGGTATAAATGCTTGCTTTTTATTTGAAACAGGCATTTGAATATTGCGAACTTTAAAAAAATTTTCTATCTCGCTTAATATATCATTATTAAGAACTAAATCAACATCAAAAGCCTGTGCAATTGCTTGCATTGTTATATCATCATCAGTTGGTCCGAGTCCCCCTGTTAAAATAATAAAACTAGAAGCTTTGATTGAGTTATTTATTGCATATTTAATATCATTTATTTTATCTTTAACTATAGTATGTTTTTTGCAATTTATACCTAATGAAAGAAGTTCCTTTGATAAAAATTGTGCATTTGTATTCAGTACTTCTCCCAGCACTAATTCATCACCCACGCAAATAATTTCAGCTATCATGCTTCACCTCGATTAATGTGAAGGAATATCCAGAGTTTCTGTTGTTATTAATTCAAATGTATCTCCGGGGTGGATTTTTACGTTTGGTCCTTTTTTAAATAAAGCCATAACTGATTTTGTCACAAAGGTTCCACCACCAACAAAAATACCTCCTACCGCCGCAGCCGGGGCTGTTATAACAACAGGAAATCCATTTCCTATAGATTGACCATACTCAAGACCAGCATTCGTTATTCTATGAAAAACATCAGAGCTACGATCCATATTTTTTTCCAATTGATTAAAATATCCGCCTCCAGCACGTATTACACCTTCATCAGTTAAACCGTTAATGCCTGTAAGACGAGCCTTTAACGGAACTTGCCTGCCGACCGGTGTAACAATATGTTCTAGAGATATAGTCATTTCTGCACCAATACAAAATAATGCGTTCTTTTTTATATTTTCTACTTTTCCTCTAATAATTGAGCCTGCCGGTAAAATTAGTTCATCATTTACAATAATATCTTCCATAATTGTACAAATAAAAGAATCTCCCAATGCCGAATTTTGTGAGTTTACAGGATTCTCCATTCTTAATTTAATTTTTGTGCCTATCGGTATTCTTTGGGATTGTATATTAGCTTTAATTACACTTTGGGAAGACAGATCTTGTATATTTTGTCCCATAGCTATGCCATTATTTATATTTACAAACAATAAAGCAGCTAATGTTGTTATTAAAAATTTTTTCATAAAACCTCTCCTCCAAACACTAAAGATCCACTAATATTTTATAAGTTAATTATGATTTTATCAAATTATATGATAATTTGATGTTATTTGTAATATAACTTAATAATTATAACATGAAAAGGCAAATATTTATCCTTGTTTGTTTTTTTATATATAACAGAGTTTTAAACCTTACCCAAATGAGATGGTTATTAAAGTATATTTAAATGGTTATTATAGTAAAACTGTATAAGTAAAAGGTATTCATATTATATGAGTACTAAGCTTAATAATAAGTAGTAGAATTAAATTCTTTGAATTATTTTAAAATTTTACCTATCAAATTTAATTTATATTCATAGTAAATTGAACATTATTTATTACTATATATAGCAATAAATAATGAAAAGAACTTAGGTTGTTATGGTGGTATTATTGGTTCAATTTATTATTAACAATATTACAAGTGTGTATTACTTTACCTATGGGAGATTTTAGAATGGTAGCATTTCAAAAAGCGATGCAGCTAGGGTTAATTAACAGAAAAGCGAATGTGGAGTTTCGCCTTCAACAAATATCTCATAAAAGAACCCAATTAGCAAACATAATGGGACAACAACAACAAGGTAATTCTCCGCAAGGTCCTAATCAAGCTCTTAAAATAGAAGATCAAAGGCTGGAACTGGAACAAAAGAATTTCGAAACTCAACTAAAAATTATACAAACACACGAAGAAGCCACTAAAAAGCAGGTTGATAAAAATGTAGACTTTGCATATAAATCAATATTCGGTTAATACGTAAGTCAAATTATTTTAAAAATAAATGGTAGTATAAGTTAAGTAGTAACTAAAAGTTTTACCCAAGACAATTATTTGGTTGGTTGTTATATATGGCTATAAAAGCTCAGATTTAAATAATAATAAACTGCAATATGTGTAAAAGATATTACAGAGGCGTTTAAAGAGCATTTTAGAAAAATAACTGTGCCCAAATAAGTCTACAAAAAACAAAAATGATGCGCTTATAGGATGGCTTAATATTAGATTATTGTATGCAAAAATAGATGTATTAGATATAAGTGTACGAAGATCAGCGCCCTATTATTGATATTATTTGTATCCCTAAAATATAGTTAAAATCGATTAAAAAGTTTTGCGTTAATAATTATTAACGGCATATATTTAAGCAGTATTTATTTTTTTCAGTAGTATGTTGTTGTATATTATTATAAGTAACTTATATATACAGGAAAGTTTTTCCTCTATATATTTTTTTTTGTCATTTTTATTCTGTTCTCAAATTAAATTTCAGATTACTCTTTTCAGAGAATAGTTTATTTTATTAACTCTAACTTGATTTAATAATCTGAAAAGTATTTTAGTGGAAGTATATTTAGTATAAGGTTATTAAATCAGGGCATGTAACGGTTTTTTGATTCGTAAAGATTAGTATCATTTGATAAGTAAGAAATTGTTGTTTCTTTCTTTTAAATTTAATATTGGCGAATTTATTAACTAATGTTACAAAAATAGCATTTGTATACTTTGAGAGCCTGCGGATATTTCAAAAAAATGTTAAAATATATAATAAATACATAAAATGTAAATATATTAAAATTTTAACTTTTTACAGAAGAGACTTAAAGGCTATAAAAAATGAATTTAACAAGCTACATCGAAAATTTATTCATCATTTTGTGGAACATTATAGCATTCCTGTGCCCAATTATGGCGCAACAAAATCAAACTAGCGGAAAAAAGCTTTCTCTTTGTGCTTTTGCACATATTGATATGTATTTTTATAATATATTTTTATTTTTAAAAGAATTAAAAAAGAAAATAATAATAAATAAAAACAATAAAGCTGATGCCACATCAGCACAAACTACTAATAAAAATAAAAAACAAGCATTAAATATGTTTTATATCAACAATCAAATATTATATCAATTGTTAAAACCATTATTTTACAAGAGATTAAAGGATGCGCAAGCCACGCAAAATTTAATTTCCAAGCATTATTTTTCCCGCTTATGGGATAAGTGTGCCTATTTTTCCTCTTTTTCAATAAAGAGAATATCATTGCCTACTTTTATTTAAATTATCTGCAACACATAATTGAATATTTTTTTTGGCTCTCTTTAAGGCTAAAAGAAGCGGATTTTGCAATGGATGCTTTTTATACTATCTAGTAATAGGGCTTTATATAAAATCAACTTAATATAAGTTAATAAAATCACTCTCAAAACGCAATTATCTATTTTATATATTTTTTATATATATAACAGAGTTATAAACCCTACCTAACATAAAAAAACGGTATTAGTGGACACGTATAAGTTACAGGCATTTATTTTAAATAAAAAGGAGCGTTAAACTTAACCTAAATTTCTATACTACTTACTCAATTAACATTCAATCAACCTTTAGTAACGATGAGTTTAAAAAATTCAAATTGGCTATTTTATTTTTTAAACTTCTGAGCCTTACTTCAGAGTATAATTTATATGATTCATTTCAATAATCTAAAAAGCTAGTATAGATTCAAAAGAGAGAAAAGCATTTTGTTTATCATCATAATAAACAAAAGAGTTTTAAATTTCTAATAAACCAATATTTATCATTATATATTCTTAAATAATATAATGAGAGTGTTTATTATAGTTTTATTTTACTAAATCAAATTATAAGCGTTTATTACTTTTCTAATCTAAGGGAGTTTAAACAATGGGATTAGTTGCCAGTCAAGCTCGTTTGATGATGCTAGTTGCAAGGCAATCAGACCTGGAATATGCGATTCAAATGATTAGTCAAAGAAGGACCGCTTTGGCGTTTAGAGCTCAAGAAGCGGCTAATAATTATCCGCAACTGGCTAATCAGCTGAGAGTTCTAGACAGAGAATTGGAAATACAACAGAAAAACTTGGAAACACAACATAAAATTGTACAAACTGAATATGATGGTATTAAAAAAGTCATTGATAAAAATATCGAAAGATCATTTAAGACCTTTGCTTAAGTTATACTCTTAATCAAAGGTTTTATACTGCTCATCTAATTAAATTTCAGATTACTCTTTTGAATGAGTTTATAAAAAGTAAAATTGACCATTTCACTTTTTAACACTCCCGCTTCGCAATTCAGAGAATAGTTTATTTTATTAACTTTACTCGATTTAATAATCTGAAAAGTATTTTAGTGGGAGTATAAGTAAATATTAATTACAAGCCAACTCTCTAATTTCTCTTTCTAGTGTATATTTTGAATATTTTTTTCTTGATTCAATATATGTTTCTTTTGGGTAAATAAAATATACCTTTTCAAAATCTTCATTTATTAAGGTTGCCCCCATTCTTTTATGAAGATTAATAACGCTATCATTGCCTTTTACAACATTAATTTCACAACACTTTTTGTTTAACTCAAAAAAAGCATAATCAAAAAATGCAAAATAACCGCAATATACAACGTAAAATGGTGTATTGTGTTTGCTAATCATGCTGCCGCCTTGAAAATTGTCACCTCTTACATCATAAATTCGTGCAGTACCATATTTTTCACCGTCTTTACTTTCAACAATAAAATAACAATCTTCGCCTATGTGTTGATGGTTAAGTATGTACTGCTTTTGTTTTTCAAGGTCATTATCTACTTTACTTATAAATCGGCTTAATTTGTCATCCGTTCTAAGACTTAGGATAAATTCCGCATCGCTTACTTCTGCTTCTCGCAAGTTTACTTTTTTTCCCTCATAAAATCGTTTCATTTTTCACCCCTTATTCTCTACTGCACTTGGTAAAAAAATTCAATATTTCCCACTATCAAATGGATGGTGGTGATAATTTAATCACTACTTTCCTGTCACAGGTAGTTATATTGTTATCATTTGCTATTTTTTCTTACAATCGTCTTTTAGGTAATAGTCATTACACCTTAAACGCCTTGCCAGTGCAGGGTTATGCTAAAATATTAACTTACAGTAGCTTGTGGGCTCACGTAAACTTTATATGAAATATTTTTGTTGACATATAGCAATTTCTTCTATTTTTATATTTTATTTTTAAAAGATTTAATAAAATAATAAAATTTTGAAAAGGATAAAAATAAGAAATGGCAATAAATACTCTTCAATCTAACCTTGCATTGAGTAGAGAAGCAGTACAAAAGGTCAAATCTTATCAATTAGTATCTCCAACACGTCAGGTATTAAACGGCACTTTAGAAAAAGACGTGTATACCAAAGCAGATGGCTATATAGAAAATTTAAGGGATGAAGTTGACATATATAAAGACATAAAGGCAAAAGATAAAATTTCTGCTTTGACAAAAAGATTTGAGGATATTATTGATTATATTGAAGAACTCTGTTTAAATAAAGGCGTTGGCAATTGTGAAGAGCAAGCTTTTATTGCAGCAAAGTATTTGAGAAGAAAAGGTGCTAAAAAAGTTGCTGTGCTAACATTTGAACTTCCTGAACACTTAAAGGAAAAAAGCCCTAATAAGACTTTTGATAAATTTAAATCATTTGGAGAGCATAACTTTGTAGTTTGTGGGTTAAAAAGAAGCGCAAGTTTGCAAGATCCAAAAACTTGGGGTAAAAATGCTGTTGTAGTTGATCCTTGGTTAGGTATAGCATCTCCTGCAGTTGAAGGAATGGAATTAATGCGTAATGCTACTGGATTACCTCAAAATTATATGAAGTATATTACAATAGAAGACTATATATCTGAAGCATTTGTACCGGAAGAATTCTATGGCTCTCTTGCAAAGAATCCGTATTCCTGGGAGTGGTGGAGACAAGATAAGTCAAGAGGCTAAGTTAGCCTTAATTCTTCATTAACCATAAAGGTATGCCCGAATACATAGAACTAATACCTGCATTTTCAAAGAATTCACTAACACTTGCTGTAATTAATTTTTGTAGCAAACTTTTTTTTCTTGGGCAAATATCAACTAAAATAGGTTCCTTTTCAATACCTGCAAGTTCTGCTGCAATATCAACTGCATCTGCAAATGACCCGACTTCATCAATCAGTCCGCACTCTTTAGCTTGCTTGCCAGAGAAAATTCTTCCATCAGCAAATTTTTTAACCTCAGAAGCATCTAATTCTCTTGCTTCTGAAACAATGTCAACAAATTGTTCATAAGTATTATCAATCAAATCCTGCAAAAGCTTTTTTTCCTGCATTGATAAGTATCTCATGCCGGATAACATATCTTTATGCTGCCCTGACTTTATTACTTGTTGATCCACACCTATTTTTTTATAAAGAGCTTTGGTCACATTAGTTTTAATAATAACCCCGATAGATCCGGTGATAGTACCAGGATTGGATACAACTTTATCACCCGCCATTGCGACGTAAACGCCACCACTGGCTGCAACATCTCCCATTGACATAACAACTTTTATGCCGTCTTTTTTTAGCCTGTTAATGCGGTCAAATATTTCTTGAGATGCTCCGACAGTACCGCCAGGTGTATTTAATTTTATGACTAAAGCTTTATATTTTTTCTTTTTTACTTCATCCAGCTGCTCAAGAAATTTAGAAGCAATAGGGAGAGACTGCGAATCCAGAATAATGCCTTCCAGTCTTAAAACAGCAATACGATTGTCTTTAGATTTAGCCTTAGCCTTTAAATTTTTTAGCATTTTATATTCCCTCTAAATATCCAGCAATTCTTTATAATACTTGTTTTTGATCTTACTCATCAGCTTTAAAGTTTACTCTTGGCCAGCTTCCAAAATTCTTCCAGTTCGCCTTGAGAGTAATTGTCAAGTTTTTGCCCTGCAATTTCTTCCATCAGCTGAAATCTGCCTTTGAACTTGTTACAAGCTTTTCTGAGTGCAAGTTCAGGATTTATTTTGTGCCATCTTGCCGCATTTACCAAAGAAAACAAAATATCTCCGAATTCTTCTTCCATTTCATCCATATTTTGTTTCTCTACAGATTCTTTAAATTCTTCAATTTCAGAGTAAAAGCATTCCCACAGTGATTCTTCATTAGGCCATTCAAAACCTACCTTAACAGCTTTTTTGCTAAGGTCTAAAGAATACATCAACGCCGGTTGAGAAGATGTAACTCCTGCAAGAGCCGAAATTCTTTCAGGTTTTTCTTTCTTCTTAATAGCTTCCCAATTTGTAACAACTTCAGCAGAATCTTTTACTTTTGTATCTGCAAATACATGAGGATGTCGTCTTACTAGTTTGTCTGCTATATCTTTAGCAACATCATCCAGTGTAAAACCATTATCTTCACTGGCAATTTGCGAATGCAATACTACCTGTAGCAAAACATCTCCTAATTCTTCTTTTAGGTGTTCTTCATTACCTGATTCAATTGCATCAACCGCTTCATAAGTTTCTTCTATCAGATTTTGCCTTAGGCTTTGATGTGTTTGTTCTCTATCCCAAGGGCATCCCCCCGGTGAACGCAGTTTTTCTACAATGTTTATTAATCGTTGTAAGTTATCCGGTTTAAACGACATAATTTAATTTATTTCCCACCTTGCTATCTGTTGTTACTTTTGATGGTTGAGTTATTTGTTTTAATGTGCTATTTTTTTGGTTTTTGCTAAGTGGTTGACAGTTTGCTCTAAGTGGCTGGCAGTTTGCCTTGCTTGTTAGTTTCCCATTCAATAAGTTCATAAGAACCCCCAACTTTTATATTATCACTAAAAAGAGTGATCTAAAAATTTTTTTTTAAGAAGTGTAAATCCTCAAAAAATATATTAATATTATAAAGCAACTTAAACAAGTATTACCATAGTCTTTTGTAAATAAATTTAATATAAACCTAGACTAATTAGAGTAGATAATATTTCACTGGTGCCTTTGTCTATTATATTATGATACTCTAAGAGTATGAGATTGGTAACTTTAAAATAGGATAGGATTATGGTGAAATTTTTTAAAATAAGTTACACAAAATTATCTTTTTATTTAACCTGTCCCAGGCGTTATTATTATAGGTACGAAGAAAAACGTCCGTTTTATCCTACAAAAAAAATAAAATACGGCAGCAATTTGCACAGAGCATTAAAAGATTATTCAGAAATACTAAAGTCTGGAGAGATGTTAGACAAGCAAGCCCAGCAAGGTTTGTTTGACAAACAGTGGACTCAAATATCTAAAAATAAACAAGAAGAGCAGCAATTTAAAGAAAAAGGCCTGGAGCAGCTGGAAAAATTTGTAGAAGTGAGTGAAGAAAGCGCACAGAATATTTTATTTTTAGAAAAAAATTTTAATTTTCCACTAAATAATGTAGACAATTTTTATACGCTTTTAAATGTAAAAAGCCTTGCCAAACAAGAGTTTAAACACATCTTTATATTGATATAAAGATTTTATATAGAAATCTTTATTTCGAAATTTTGATAGTATAATAAACCTAGAAAATAAGAAAACAATAATGAAGACTATTAATTTTAAACTTCTTGGCAGAATAAAAGACAAGTTTGGGAGTTGAACAAAATGAACGGCACATTGCCACTAAAGCTAAGAGCTACCAATCAAACAGAATTAACACCTGAATCTATTCCATATATGTTGATGGAAATTAATCAAGCTGATAATAAGGCTAAAAATGAAGTGGAAAATCAAATTGTCAGTATGGGCAAGGATGCTATTCCATATTTAATAAAGGCTTTGGAAATTAAAGGAACTTCTCGAGGTGTAGCTGCAATGGCTTTAATTAGAATAGGAAAGCCGTGTATTACATCTCTTTTAAAAACAGCCCAGGCTAATAAAGATATAGAATGGGTTATCAACTTTATCTTAGGGGAAGTTGAGGGATCGAGGCAGAGCATTTATAGTCAATCAGTTCACTATGAAAAGTGTCTGGTTTGCTGATAAAATTTTTATAATTAAAACAAGATAAAAATAAAAAAAGTGCTGACTAGCACCTAGAAAAAGAGCTACTTTAATTATGATTCATAATAAAGTAGCCTTGAATTAATCTTGGGAGGAGATTTTGGGGGTTATATGTTTTATTTCCAGATAAATAAAAAAGAAAGGATTGCGTTAATTTCCTATTAATTTCATTCTTTGTTACATAACTTTACAGGTTATTGCTTTATTTTAGTTATATTAAAAAGTGTTAAGCTGCGGTATTAATACAAATGAGCATTAATTTATTTGCATTACATATCTAATTGTTTATAATAATATATCTTTTTTATACTTATGAGAATTTTAAAGAATTTTTCTTTTTTACTGTCAAGCAATTTTTCAAAACTGATTGTTTTTATAATATTGGAGATAAGGATGAAGCAAAAAAGAAAAGGGTAAGAATATAAGCTAATTAAGAACGAAGTTTTAAACGATAAAATAACGCTGATAAATTAAAGCGCTATTAAAAATATGAAAAAGTTGATTGATAAACAGTATAAACAAGATTGAAGTAAAAAATGATAGGGAAATAAATCCGCTATAAATATGGTAACGCGGAAAATAGGTAATACACTAGCTCTAAAATACTTTTCAGGTTATTTGATGAGCAGTATAAACAGGGGAAGTAAGATATTTTAGTGCGCAAAATGCACGGGATTAAAAAACTTAATAGGAACAGGAGTTTGGACGAGTAAGTTTAGGAAGCTCTCATTCATTAAAAAAAGAATTGCGAAAAAATACCTCATAATATACCTTAATACCTTAATATACCTCATAGCTGGTGGCAATAGCCACCTTTTTTATTGGTGGTGCTAGTCAGCACCTTTTTTTACTTACGGTTTAGTCGTTGATTGGCTTAAGATATACAGATTAATTGTTGATGCACTACAGATATATTGATGGAGTATGATTAGCGCTTTTCATTCGGTTAATAATTTTTATCAAATAAGTTTACTTGTTGGCATCAGTATTTGATTGCCTACTACCTATTTTGTTCTTAATGAAATATAATAATAATTGTATATATGTGTGAGAGAAGAGAGGGTTAAGGTTAATGCAAACAATAAGCATCATTTTATTACCGGATTCTAAAGAAAAATTTGTTGTCGAAGCTATTGAAACAGCACTAAACCAATCCTTTCAAAATTATGAAATCCTTGTACCTGCTAATGTTTTTATAAAAGAAGTTTATCAAAATATTAAAGCCCTAAACTCTTCAAAAATTAAACTGATACAAACCCAAGGCTCTCTTTCTTACAGCGAAAAACTAAAAGAATTAATAAACAGTGCAAACTCAGATTATATAACTTTTCTCCATCCTGATGATTTGCTGAAAAAAGAAGCTTTAGCCAATAAATCAAGCTTTGTGCAAGATCATTCATTATACGATGCCATATTTAACTTTGTTGAGCAAGAAACATTAAACGAAAAGTGTAGTTATGCCTTACGTAAAGTCGTTTCTACCAGGACACCCCACGAGATTCTTAATTTTTTATTTTATAATCCCAATAATATCTATCGCTCTGGAACGGTAATAAAAAAGTCCACCCTCGCCAATTTAGATTTATTTGATAACTTTGATTCTGAGCAAATAGTAAGAGCTATAAATATTTATTTGACCTTAAATAGTAATATACACATAATAAATGAACCTTTAGTAAAAGCCGGAGTTTTAATACCTCCTCAGGAAACAGATAAAAAGCCTGTTTATTATGTTGAATTTGCTAAAACTTTAGAACTTTACGAAAAAATATCTTCAGAAGAGCTATTTTTAAATATATTTGGCGAAGCTGACAGGTTTAAAGGGCTTATTAAAGATAACTTAGTATCATTTTTTGTCGCACTTATGGCAGTAGAAACAGAAAATGACGAACATAGATTTTTTGGAATGAACAGGCTCTGTGAAATCTATAAAGATAGCGCACTTGTTCAAGAAATACAGCAAAAAACAAGGTTTACTCATAAGAATTTTATTGATTTATTTGCAAAACAAAGAATTATAAGAAACGATAACGTAGATAAAGAAATACAAAACATACCGTATAATCCTGTAATATGTCAAAAAATAAAAGAGTTTACCGAAGAAAATCAGCATAAAAAAATATGTTTCTACGGTGCAGGCATGTTAGCGCGTATAATTACAGAGCATTTTGACCTATCAGACTTAAATATTCTCGGATTTATTGATAGAGATACAAATAAAAGGGGGCAGAAACTAAACGGCTATACTATTTACTCTATAGATGATATTCAAGATTTAAATCCTGATTTAATGGTACTTACTGTTCTTGAAAATAAATACTTATATACCCTTTTAAATGAATTAAAGTTGGAAAAAAGTCTGAAATTCGATATTATTTATGATTTATTCACAGAAGACTGCGTATATATAAAAGAAAAAAATGGTTTAATTCAAAAACAACTGGATTTGATTGAAAAGCTTTATGATGATGTTAAAAAAGAAAAAGATAATTGCCAGAACTGGGTAAATAATATCCTGGGCGAAAGCAATAATTTATTAAATACAGTGTTTGAAAAGGCTTTTGGTAATAATAACGAAAAATTAATCTTTCAAAAATATGATAATCCTATGGTATCAATAATAATACCTGTTTATAATAATTTTAGACATACATATACATGCCTTTATTCCATATTAAAAAACACAAAAAATATCTCGTACGAGGTAATCATAGCAGATGATAACTCAAATGACGTAACTACAACCCTGGATAACTATATAGATGGTGTTATCCATATAAAAAATAAAAATAACCTGGGCTTTTTGCGTAATTGTAAGAATGCAGCCTCACAAGCAAATGGGAAATATCTGTTATTTTTGAATAATGATACATTTGTTGCTGATAATTGGCTGGAGCCATTGGTTAATCTAATGGAAAACGATGAAACTATCGGGCTATCAGGTTCAAAGTTAGTATATCCTGACGGAACCCTGCAAGAGGCAGGCGGAATAATATGGAATGATGCAACAGGCGCAAATTATGGTAAGTTTCAGGATCCAAATTTTTCTGAATTTAATTATGTAAAAGATGTAGATTATATAAGCGGTGCAAGTATTATAACCAGAAAAAGTTTGTGGGATAAAACAGGCGGATTTGATGAATCATTTAGTCCTTGTTATTACGAAGATACTGACTATGCTTTCACAGTAAGAAGCATGGGCTATAGAGTAGTTTGTCAGCCTAAATCTGTAGTTATACATTTTGAGGGAAAATCCCATGGCACTGATATAAACAGTGGATTTAAAAGTTATCAGGCTATAAATAAAGATAAGTTTTATGAAAAATGGAAATCAGTTTTGAATAAAGACCATTTTGCGCCTGGTCAAAATTTCTTTTTAGCTAGAGACAGAGGTCATAAAAAGAAAAATATTCTTGTAATAGATTATAAAATACCCTCTTATGACAAAGATGCAGGCTCAAGAGCTACTTATAATCATTTAAAATTGTTTGTAAAAATGGGTTTAAACGTTAAATATATTGGTAATGATTTTATAGAAAAAGAGCCTTATACCACTGAGCTTATGCAAATGGGTATAGAAGTGCTAAGCGGCAAGTATTATAAATATTACTGGGAAAAATGGATGCAGCAAAACATGAAGCATTTTGAGCATGTTTATATTAACAGGCCGGATGTAACCATAAAATATATAGATATCATCAAAAAACATTCAGATGCTAAGATTATCTATCACGGACATGATTTGCATCACATAAGAGAATATTTAAGATATCAGATAGAAAAAGACGAAGAGATTCTAAAAAGAGTTGATTACTTTAAAAGCTTAGAGCTGGAAGTGTTTAATAAATCTGATGTTATTGTATCTTTAAATGATGCTGAAACTCAAGTAATAAAAGGTTTAACCAAAAATAAACCTGTTTATACAATTCCAATATTTTGCTATGACAAATTCAAACAAGATATAAAGCCTTTTGAAGAAAGAAACAGCTTATTATTTATAGGCGGATTTTTGCACAAGCCTAATGTTGACGGTGTTCAATGGTTCGTTGAAAATATTTTTGACAAAGTAAAGCAGAATATACCTGATATTAAACTATATATAGCAGGCTCTAATGCCACTGAATACATAAAAAAGCTTAATTCAGACGATATTATAGTAAAAGGCTATGTAAGTGATGAAGAACTAAATCAGCTATACAATGATGTTAAAATGGTTGTCATACCATTAAGGTATGGTGCAGGTGTAAAAGGCAAAACAATTGAGGCAATTTATAATCTTACGCCTATTGTATCAACAAGTATAGGCATAGAAGGCTGCCCTGAAATAACCACTATAATCAATCCAAAAGATACAGCTGAGAACTTTGCGGATGAAATCATTGATTTGTACAACAATAACCAGAAATTAGAGCAAATCTCCAGAAGTTATGAAAATTATATTAAAACATATTTTTCAACAGATTATGGAATTAAAGCCTTTGAAAAAGCTTTTGGGTTAGATATTAATCTTACTGTGCTTCCCAGTTAAAATCCCTGCCTAAAAACGTATATAACAAAACGTTATAAGGTTTAAAGTATTTAACGAGTTCTTGCTTTATATCATCAGGCATTTGTGCTTGATGCCCTTTATTGTGGGGCACGTACTCATCAAGTGAAATTACCGGTAGTTCCAAAAATTCACATACTTCCTTAAATACACTATCAGGATCTTCAAACATATCTTCGCTTTTTATGGTTAAAATCTGGTTACGATCAAAAAAGTCGCACCATTCTTTCAGTTGATGAATATACTTGCCTCGTTCTAAATAACTATAATGCTGATGAGCGTAACTGTTGTATGTCTCATCCATAATCATCTGCTTAATTTCGTTTTTAAGTCTTTTTTCCTCCTGATATATAGCTGTTTCAAAGTCTAAATCATCAGTTCCTCTGGCATATTCCATTTTATGCTGAGAATAAGCCCTATGTGCAGGATT
This sequence comes from Candidatus Gastranaerophilales bacterium, assembly GCA_028280605.1. GTDB lineage: Bacteria > Cyanobacteriota > Vampirovibrionia > Gastranaerophilales > JANQFW01 > JANQFW01. The sequence goes on along the minus strand of JANQLL010000103.1, from coordinate 6,770 downwards.
TCTTAATAAGACAATTAGCTTTACATCTGGTAAATCTTTATATATTCGCTCAGGGCAATGCGGATGAAAAATATAATACGGGCTTGATTCGCCTATTAATATTTTTCCTTTAGTTTTTTCTTTATATTTTTCTAATTCGTCTTTCGGTGCCAGTTGATCCTGATACCATTCCCACCCTTTTTCATAATTTAGGTCAAAATAGTGTACTTCTTTATTTCTCTCTGCGTTTTCTTGAGAAAATACATTCGGATGTTTGCATAGGTAATTAAAAAGAGAAGTTGTCCCGCCTTTTTGTGTGCCAATTATCAAAAAATCAGGCTTGATATTTAATTTTTCACTCATTACTACTCACTCCACTTTTCTTTTTGCCTTAATCCGAAAGCTAAAAATAACTAATTTAATAATTTAGAATCGGAATGAATGCCCAGTAAACTAAAATCTATATTAACATATGGTTTCGCAAATTTCACTATATATTGCTTTTGTTCTTCCGTAAGAAGGGTTCGACCTCTGCCTTTTATCCCCTTATTAAAGTTTAATTCTTTTTTCTTGCTTTTTAAATCATTTACATGATTTATTGTGTTGATAATTTCATCGGTAGTTTTATCTAATTCATAATATTCACATATGTTTTGTATTGTTTGTTCTGTTTTATCAACCAAATCATCATAAGTAACAAACATTACATCCAGTTCATGTATATGCTTGGCTTTATACCAGGATACATAAATTTCAAACAACCAACCTAAGTGGGTTCTAATAACAATGTCATGCTGTTGGTCAGCTGATAGGTTATAAAAATCATAATCTTTAAGATAAGAAAAATAAAAATAATCTTTTCTGGGTAATAAATACTCTCTAAAGCTGGGAATGATATCAAAAATATTTCTTACAAGCACAACTGTTTTAAAATTGAACTTTTTAATCAGTTCCATATTATAATATGTAGCGTTTCTGTGCCAGCAATCTACTATTATATCATTATTGTAGTTATCAACAATGTCTGGAGAATAATATTCTTCGGTTCTGTAGTCAGAAAAATTTTTACTGTCAATATATGATAAACGCTTGTAGCCTGTTAACTCTGTCAAAATCTCCAATAAAAACTGAGTTCCGGACTTTTGCATAGTATTAATTAAAAGATGCTTGCCGCATACGGTATTTTTTTGTTTAAAATTCAGCGTTTCTTCTATATAGTCTTTTACAGGTTTTTTAATATATAACTCATCTAAAATTTGGTCTTTAATATATCCGCGTAAAATACTGTAATCAATAAACTTCATAGATTTAAAATTGAAAATGCCTTTTGATTTCAAGCTATTTTCAATTTCTTGCGAAAAATTAGAGCAAATAAATATTAAGTCATATTGATCTTTTATATTGTCAATATCATCAATTTTAACAATGTCCAAACCATTTAATTTGTCGGATTTAAAAGAATCCAAATAGCAAATAACTTTTATGTCATCTCGCATAAAATCAAGTAAAAGCTTGGTAAATATGCCGGTTTCTCCTGTACCATATATGCATATTTTTGAATTTTCAGGTATTTCTTTAAAAATTGAAGGCATATTAATTTAAATAGTTTAAGTTATCTAATTATTCCATGACCCAATAACAAGGAAACAACAGCAAATGTAATAGCAATTATTGCAGTAAGCTTGTTTAAGCCGGCTTCTACACCTTTTTGACTGGAGAATAATTGAGCTGCATCACCCATAGCACCAAACCCACTACCTTTTGGTGAGTGTAATAAAATTAATAAAATCAAAAATAGTCCTGATAGTATTTGTACTATTTGAAAAAAAGCTAACATCATTCCTCCTGCTAATAACTTATTATTATATACGATTCATATTAGCATAAAGCTTAAATTTATACAAAATAACAGGGAAAATAACTTTTTTTATTATTTTATCTTTTTATATTTAAGATTTTAAAAAATAGAAAATAAACAAGTAATTTATAGCGGCAACCATGGCAAAATTATTAAAATCACCAAAGATACTAACAATCAAGAATATATAGAAACAATTGCAGATACCGGTGGCAAAAACTTGGGCATGTGTTTTGACAATAACGGAAACTTGATAGTAGCAAATAATGATAAAGGATTGCTTAAAGTTGGCAAAGACGGAAAAGTTTCTAATTTACTTGAAAATGTTTATATTAAAGAAATTGATAAGCAAGTAAAATATCCAAATGGTGTAACAGTCTCAAACGAAACTTATGGTTATAAAGTAATAAAATATTATTTAAAAGGCTCCAGGGCTGGTACCAAAGAAGTTTTTATAGATGGATTATACGGTTATCCTGACGGTATATCTTCTGATAAAGAAGGCAATTTTTATGTTGCTGTATTTGCTCCAAGAAAACCTTGCCTGGATTGGGTGCATCAATATCCTTTTATAAAAAATCAAATGGCTAAACTGCCTAAATTTTTCTTACCTAAACCTGCTAAGGCTTCTTCTATATTAGTATTAAATTAAAATGGTGAAATTATTAAAAAATATTATGATGATACCGGTAATATCTATAGCCTCAGCTCTGTAAAAAGGTTTGACAATCAGTTATACATAGGTACTCTCGTGGGTAAGTCAGTTTGGAAATATAACCTGTACTAACTAAAAATAAAATTGATATTATTTTTTTCAGCAGTATAATGGAAATGAAAATCATTTTCATTATCATAATGTTTTAAAAACTGTATAAGGGATATTGGGGGAACTTTATAAATGGTAAATTTGAGAAGCGACTTAAGTACATTTGGTAAATATATAGATCAACCGGCTATAATAAAAGGGTTAAATAATGCAGTACCAGTAGCTTCATCGATAGTTGCATTATCTTATACAGCTTATGATACATATAAAGCACCCAAAGAGGAAAAAAAGAAAAGAGCAATAAAAGATTTGATCATAACCGGCTTTACTTTGGCTTCTGCTTTTATTGCAACAAAAGGATTAAAAATAGGTGGAAGGAAAATCATAAAAGGTATATCAGAAGAATGTCATCATTCTCATCATCATCACCATGGATCTGGGCATTCTAGCGGACATAAACACATAAAGCCTATAGATGAAATTTTAAATCAAGTAAAAGATAAAAAAATTAAAGGATTAATAAATAAAGTAAAAGATAAAAAGTACATAAATCTAAGTCAAGTCGTAGAGATAAACAAATCCTTGGAAGAGTTAGCTCCCGGTGAAAGGCTTATAAGTAAAGTTATACCGGATAGTCATATCCACACGCCCAAAGAAATGTTTTCTGAACTGTGGAAATTAACAAAAGTTGGGATGCTACCGATTGCAGGGGGCATAATCGGCGGTATAATAGCAGATAAAGTAAATGGTGAAGACATAAGTAAAACCTCAAAAAATAAAATTAAAGAGGGGCTTTATCAATATATGGCTAATATAACACTATGTAATGCCGGAGCGGGACTCGCTCTTTTATGTTTAAACAAGTTAAACATAAAATCAAAAGCAATAAAATTTGTCGGCATGTTAACAGGCGTAATGACTGTGGGTGTTTTATTTGGAGGAACAATAGCAAACTTTGTATGCAAAAATTTTATAAATCCCTTACTTGGAGACAATAATAAAACTGAAGGCAGTAGTCGTAAGCACCATCATCACTGCATTCACGATATGTTTAAAGATCTCAATAAAGAAAGAAAACCTGAATTATTAGATCTTGGCTTACATATTGATGATGTAGCGTCTGTTGGATTTTTGTCCGGTTTAAAATGGATAGGTCCTATATTGCCGGCATTATATTCAATTTCAGGTTTTCGTGCAGGAATAGGATATAGAAACAATGATACATCCAAATCTCAGCCAAATCAAAGCAAAATAGAACTTAGTCATACCCCGTTTAAGTTTGTATATGGACCGAGCATTAAAATTGAAAAATTTTGATATTTGATATTTGGTTTTTAGCTCTAAATATTCTATAATAATAATGATTTCCTTAATTTGGATTATTTTATTTTGAGTATGTAACTAGTAAAATTTTTTAATAGGCTTATATTAAGACTTGGATATAGTTGAATTGAATACAATAGATTTTTTGACACAAACGCAAGAACTTGCCATATTTGAATTTGATTTAAACGGTAGTTTAAATACTATAAACAATGTAGCAAAAGAACTTTTAAATTATAAAAGTTCAAAAAATTATAGTATACAAGAAATTTTTGATTTTAGAATTGCCAATATACTTAAAATACTAGAAACACAAAATGAAACTTCGGAAATAATAAACTTATTAGACAAAGATAAACTTTGCACAATAACAAAAACTTTGTTTATTAAAGAAAACAATAAAATAAAGGCTATTTCTTTTCCTCTAAATCAAAGTTATTCAGATAAACAAATTCAAATAAAATATCAAAAAGCACTCAAGTCTATAGCTCAAATTCAAAATTTAGATTTAGAGCTTGATGAAATTTTAGAACTTGTATTAAACCATATCAAGAATATTATTAACTATGATAAAGCAATAGTCTTGTTTATAGACGGTGAAAACTTGGTATTAAAAGCATCAAGAAATATTCTTGACTGCTTAAACAATGAACATAATATTATAGTCACTCAAAAATCAGAAATTTTTCAAAAATTAAAGCAAAATAAATCAACAATTTATCAGAATACTCCTAATAGCGGCGATAATAGCTTATTAAAAGATTTGGATTTAAACATGGAAAATCCGCATTCTTTTTTAATGTCTCCATTATCCATAGGTAATAATATTTTTGGTGTAATAATTTTAATAAAAGAAGAAACAGACTTTTTCTCTGATGAAGATATAAGAATAATGGAAGTTTTTACATCTTCAACAGTTAATTGCATAAAAAATTCAGAATTAAATGATTTATTTAGAATGCAATTATCAATTTTAAAAGAAAACTTTTTAGAAAAAACAAAAGCTCTTGAGCTCATAAAAGAGCAAAACCGCAAAATGGTTGAAGCGGACAGGCTTAAAAATGAATTTCTTGCAAATATGTCGCACGAGTTAAGAACACCGCTAAATGCAATTATCGGATTTTCTGAAGCTCTAAAGTTAAAAATTTTTGGTGGCTTAAACGATAAACAAGACGAATACGTAGGAGATATCCACGCAAGCGGGATACATCTTTTAGGAATGATAAATGATTTGTTGGATATTTCTAAAATCGAAGCAAATCAAATGCAAATATTTAAAAAAGAATTTTGTGTGCTAAATGCAATAAAAGAAGTTATGAACGTGACATCCGCACTTGCAAATAAAAAGCATATAAAAGTAAATTTAAATGTAAATATTGAACAATCAACTATAAATGCAGACTTTCAACGCTTTCAGCAGGTAATGTATAATTTGCTAAGTAATGCAATAAAATTTTCTCCTGATAATGAGGAAATAAACGTCAATTTAAAAGAAGAAGATGATCATATTTTGTTTAGCGTGGAAGATCGCGGAATCGGAATAAGTACTGATCATCATAAAAAAATATTCGATAAATTTCATCAAGTAGATAGCTCTTATACAAGAAAACATAGTAGCACAGGGTTAGGGTTAACAATAACCAAAGAACTGGTAGAAATGCACAATGGCAAAATTTGGGTGGAAAGTGAACTTGAAAGTGGGGCTACATTCTATTTTATTTTACCAATAAAAGGATAAGTTTTTGTAAGCTTTTGATATAACTTAAGTGTACTAGTAAGTATAAGTACTCGATTAACCACTACCAAGGGTAATAAAAAGATGGACACCAATAAACACAATGGAACTATATTAATAGCAGAAGATAATCCTACCAATATGAAGCTTATTAAGGATATTCTTGAATTTGAAGGATATAATATAATTGAAGCACATGACGGTAAAGCTGCCCTCAACATGATTAGAAAATGCAAAAATGATATTGACTTAATTTTATTGGATATTCAATTGCCTGAGATTAACGGATTTGAAGTTATTAAACTTTTAAAATCTAACGATACAACTAAAAATATACCTATTTTTGTTGTATCAGCACATGCAATGGAAAGCGACATAAAAAAAGCACTGAATGCCGGCTGTAATAATTTTATAACCAAGCCTATAAACCTAGAAAGTTTTGTTGATAAAATTAATTCATTTTTCCTGCATGCAATTCAACGATAAATTTAAGGAATCTATTTCTTAAGTAAAATGTTTAAATAAAAAATTAACTTTAAGCCTTTAGAGGCATTTAAAAGAATTTTTAAAATTTTAAAATAAACAGTACCAAATAATAACAGTACTGGAGGAATGATTATGGCATTTGGTATAGCTTCTGTTACTCACGCGCTAGAAGGCGTGCATTTCCCTAAAACAAAAAATGAACTTATAAAAGAATATGGAAATAAAGAAATTGAATTTAGAATGGGACAAAAAGAATGTCTAAAAGAAATATTACAAAAAATCCCGGAAGAAAAATTCAATTCAATGGCAGATGTAACACATGCCGTACATGAACTTTATACCTAGAAAAAATCTATATTACTTAGTATCTTTCATTTATTAATTTTTTAACTTTTGTTATATAAAAAGGGATTGTCCTAAAATTATGGACAACCCCTTTTTTTTCTTTATTTTTAATTTTATTTAATTATTTCAGATGCAATATTAGATATCTTTTGACATCTTTCAGTTATCTCATTTATTTATGATACTAATTTCCATTCAACAAAGTATTAATAACAAAAATTACTTAAGTAAATTAAATTGATTCATCAATACTTTGTTGATGACAGAAAGCTTTTTGG